>JBGSOU010000222.1:0-3880 GCA_041739025.1 Hyphomonas sp. | reverse complement strand
AATGGCAGCGGAAAATCGAGCCTTTACCGGGCCATCCAGCTTCTCGGCGCCGTGGCGCAGGGGCGGGTGGCGACGGCGCTCGCGACCGAAGGCGGGCTCAATTCCACGCTCTGGGCCGGGCCGGAGGCGTTCAACCGGGCCGTCAAGCAAGGCGACTACCCTGTGCAGGGAACCGTTCGAAAGGAGCGCGTCAGCCTCAAGCTCGGCTTTGCGAGCGAGGATTTCGGTTACGCCATTGATCTGGGTTTGCCCTCAGCAACGCAGACGGCATTCGCGCGCGATCCGGAAATCAAGGCCGAGGCGGTATGGTACGGCGAAGTGCTGCGCCCGGCCGCGCTGCTGGCGGCGCGCAATGGGCCCGCCGTGCGGCTGCGGCAAGGGCGGGAGATGGAAGTGGTGCAGAGCGACCTTGCCACTTACGAAACGCTGATGAGCTTCGCGGCCAACAAGCAGACCGCGCCCGAACTGATCGAGCTGCGCGAGCGGATGCGCGCCTGGCGGTTCTATGATCATTTCCGTACGGACAAAGAGGCGCCTGCGCGCTGGCCGCAACTTGGCACACGCACGCCTGTGCTCTCGAATGACGGGACCGACCTTGCCGCCGCCATCCAGACGATCTTCGAGATCGGTGAGCGGGAGGATTTCGACGCCGCGATCGAGGAAGCCTTTCCCGGCGGATCAATCGAGATCCGCGCGAACGCTGACGGTTTCTTCGAGGTCGAGATGCACCAGCACGGATTGCTGCGGCCCCTGCGGGCGACCGAACTGTCGGATGGCACGCTGAGATACCTGCTGCTGGCCGCGGCCTTGCTGACGCCGCGCCCGCCGCCGCTGATGGTGTTGAACGAACCCGAGACGAGCCTGCATCAGGACTTGCTCGGGCCACTTGCGCATCTGATCCTGAGAGCGAGCCAGCACTGCCAGATGATCGTTGTCTCGCACGCCGCACCGCTGGTGAACGCGCTGACCGATGCGGGCGCGCAGAAGCTGGAACTCTGCAAGGAACTCGGCGAGACGATCATTCCGGGCATCGATGCGCCGCGATGGGAATGGCCGAAGCGTTGATGGTGGGTATCGCTGCGCTCAACCCACCCTACGTTTGCTTGCTTTCGAGCTAAGCTGTAATCGTGGCTATTTGTCCGTCAAAACCGCCTAAACGCGAATATTTGGTTTCGGTTTTTTCTGCGGAACGTATTCCGATGACACATACGCAGAAGCGAGACGCGTTGGGCAATAGTTGAACAGTTGCAGTCGTTGCAGTCTGTCAATTGGATCATGGAAAACGTCGATCACCTTTTCAATGATCCCGTCGGCTTTCTTTTTGACTACTGATAATCCCAGCATACTTTTTGAATCGCTTATTTTCCGATAGTCCGAAATCGCAGCCTGGACGATTAATGTCCAAGTCTCCAATTGAGGAATCAAAGCCTTTCGAACTTCTGAATGTATGATCGACAATGACGCAACGTACTCTCGCATCATCAATGTCACATCTGGTGCGAATTGTAGGCCTTCTAGTTCGTCAAGAACCGCAGTCTTCATTGCACGGTCGCTTCTCAGCGTTTCGAGATTTAGCGTCACGGATACAGTTGACTTTCGAAGGCCTGAATCTTCAACCCATCGTGTACCGATGCTTAACCGATGTGCGGCTAAGTCTCGGTGCTGAACGTAGTTTCTAAGCCCTTCCATCAGTCGGTACGACAAGTGGGCATCATACTGCTGACGTTTGAGGGTGATGAACGAGGCATCAGCTTTGTTTAAGTGTGGTTCTATGTGCTTACTGTTTTGATCTAGGTACTGGCGGCAACTGCCCAATAGATTGCTGAGAGTGCGATTGATTTCTCGTCTCTGACCCAAAAAATCGTCATAAACATCTCGCTGTCTGACCTCGCTCAATAAGCAGATTTTCAGCAAGCTGAGTTCATACTCGACGTAGTTTTCGATAAGCATCGCGAACTTGTCTTCGAAACTTATAACGTCGTGAATGCTGTTCATCGCGTCTTGGATCAGCTTGGCCCTTCCGAAGTCTATCTCAAGGGCCTGACTCCGAGCGATGATCCAAAGATCAAGAAACCATTGCTCGCCTTGCTCCTGGCCTTCTGAAGCACTCACAAGGCTTCTCCGTTTTGATTACTGAATACCAATTGAATCGAATTCTACAGTTCGAAGCTATCAATACCATTTGGAGAGGCGGGATGAATCCCGCCCTACGAGGCGAGCACCCGCGGCAGCTTGAACGTCACCGTCTCGTCCGCCGTCTTCACGGTTTCCATGGTCACGTCGAAGCGCGCCCGGCAGGCGTCGATGACGCCCTGGACGAGGTCTTCGGGGGCGCTGGCGCCGGCGGTGAGGCCTAGGACGGTGACGCCGTCGAACCAGGACCAGTCGATGTCGTCGGCGCTGGCGACGAGTTTGGCGTTCGCGGCGCCGGCGCGCAGGGCGACTTCGACGAGGCGGACGGAGTTTGAACTCGTCCGTGCCCCGATCACCAGCACGAGGCCCGCGCCGGGGGCGAGGACCTTGACGGCTTCCTGACGGTTGGTGGTGGCGTAGCAGATGTCTTCCTTGTGCGGCGTGGAAATGCCGGGAAAGCGCGCCTGCAGGGCGGCGACGATTTCGGCGGTGTCGTCCACGCTGAGGGTGGTCTGGGTGAGGAAGGCGAGGTTCGTCGGATTTTTCGGGGCGTAGGCGAGGGCATCGTCCACGGTTTCGATCAGGGTGACCGAGCCTTCGGGGAGCTGGCCCATCGTGCCGATCACTTCGGGGTGGCCGGCATGGCCGATGAGGACGATCTCGCGCTGGTTCTGGAAGTGGCGCTCGGCCTCGATATGGACCTTGGAGACGAGGGGGCAGGTGGCGTCGAGGTAGATCATGTTGCGGCGGGAGGCCTCGGCGGGGACCGATTTGGGCACGCCGTGGGCCGAGAAGATCACCGGGCGGTCGTCCGGGCAGTCGTCCAGCTCCTCGACGAAGACGGCGCCGAGGGCCTCCAGGCGCTCCACCACGTGGCGGTTGTGGACGATCTCGTGGCGCACGTAGACCGGCGCGCCCCACTTCAAGAGGGATTCCTCGACGATCTGGATGGCGCGGTCGACCCCGGCGCAGAAGCCCCTCGGGGCGGCCAGGCGGAGGGTGAGGGGGCGTTGGGCGGTCATCAAGGCTCGAATTCTCCTGCGCCTGACAAGTTGCGTGCGGGCGCCAAGGCCTTTAACACGTGCAGGCTATCAGATGGACCGGCCTTTACATAAGGCCAAGACGGAAACGCCGACGCATGCTGAAAATTGCCTCCATTTTTCTCGCACTGGCCCTCGCGGGCTGCAGCACCGGCGGCCGGATTGCCGAGCAGTTGAACACGACCAAGAACTCGGGCCCGTGCCCGGTGGTCGGCTCGATCTACGATGCCTCGCGGTACGTGAAGTTCGCGGATGCGGACAAGAAGATCTACACCAACATCGCCTATACGGGCGAGATCACCGATGTGCGCCTGTTCTGCCGGTATACCGGCGATACGCCGCTGGAAGCCGAGGTCGAGATCGACTTTGCCTTCGGCAAGGGGCCGAGCGCCGGGGCCAACCGGGCGGATTACCGGTATTTCGTGGCGGTCACCCGCCGCAACGGCAAGGTGCTCGCCAAGGAATACTTCAACACCGAGGCGGATTTCGGCCGCGGCAAGGTCGCCAGCAAGACCGAGCTGGTCAACAAGATCAAGATCCCGCGCGCCGACGAATCGATTTCGGGCGTCAACTTCGAGATCGTCGTCGGGTTTGACCTGACGCCGGAGCAGCTCGAGTTCAACCGCGGCGGCAACCGCTTCCGGCTGGACGCGACGGAGTAGGCGATGGCGAGCCTCGCGAAGGCGCTGTCGGCGGCTGCGGGCGCC
>JBGSOU010000207.1:0-2607 GCA_041739025.1 Hyphomonas sp. | reverse complement strand
CCGGTCGAGGCCGCGCCGGAGCCCGCTGCTGCACGCGAAGCTGAAGGGCCCGCCGCTATGCCCGAACCCTTCTTTGCTGGCGAACCGGCGGACGGCCAGGCCCCGCGCCGCATGGCGTCCATCACCCGGGAGGATCCTGTCGTCGAGGCCCCGTCCATCGGCCGCAAGACTGCCAAGCAGCTTGCCAGGGCCGGTATCCTGACCATTGGCGACCTGCTCGATTGCGATCCCGACATGGTCGAGCTGGAACTCGACGTCCGCCACATCACGTCGGAAGCTGTCCGCGCCTGGCAGCATCAGACGGAACTGATGATGGCGGTGCCCGGCCTGCGTGTGCACGATGCCCAGCTGCTTGTCGGCGCCGGCATCACGACGCGTGAGGAACTTGCCGGCGCCTCTGCCCGCACGATCTTCGAACTCGCGATGGAATTCCTCTCCACGCCGGAAGGCGAGCGCGTGCTGCGCGATGACCAGGTACTTCACGAAGGCGAAGTCGAGGAATGGATCGGCATGGCGCAGGACGCCGCCTAGGTCCGCACCTGCCGGGCCACGCCCGCCACCGCATCCGCCCCGCCCGTCAAGGGCGGGGCTTTTTTTCCGCAGGCTGACGACAGGCGCGAGGCGCCCAGGCAGAGATTCCGTCCGCGCGGTTTTTTCACAGGTTTGATGACGGCGCTGCGCGCAATCTCCGCGGCGCGGGGCCTTCCGGTGCGAAGGCGCGTTTCTCCTGATTTATCTGGCTTTTCCGCGCAACATTACAGCGAGTGTAAACGAAACCGCCCGGTCTGTTTACCCGGGCCTAACGCGCCTTAATCGCTTTCTTCATCCGGCGTGAAAAAAAGTTCACGGCGGTAAGATTCCGGAAACCAGCAGAGACGAAGTTGATCCCTGTCCCGAGGCCATTGATCCTAGGAGTGCCTTTGCCAATGATGATTGATCTGATAGCGCACATCGCTACACGCAATGGCCTCGCGGACTCCGTTTCCAAGCGTGCGCTTGGCATCGTCCTGAACGGCGCAGAGCGCCAGGGCAGCCCGCTCGCTCAAATCCTGTTCAAGAAAGTTCCCGGCGCGCGCGTTCTCGCAGCGCGAACCGGTGACGAGATCGGCGCCCCCACGGGCGAGATCGCGCGCCTGATCGAACAGACCCCGGGCGGCCGCCGCCGCGTCGCCCTTTCCATGATTTCCGCACTCCAGGATGCCGGCCTTGACCACAAGGCCATCGGCACGCTCCTGCCGTCCATCGGCAGCTGGATGCAATCCGTACACGGCATGAATGATGTTGGCCATTTGGGTGACCTGATGAGCCATGCGGGGTCGCCGGCCCGCGGAGAGGAGGTGCGCGCCGCGTAACGCACTGGCCGTGCGAAACGGGACAGACGCTGCATAAATCACGACCCTAGCGGGTCATCGCGTCCTCTCAGAATATCCGGGCCGCCCTTCGGGGCGGCCCTTTTCTTTTGTCCCGCTGCCCGCTAGAGGCGCAGGGCCTGCGAACGGAGAGCCTGATGAGCGATACCCAACTGACCCGCCCGGACGAAGCCATCGCCCTGCGCCTGATCCAGGCCATCCGGACCGATGCCGAAGCCGTTTGCCTGCCGGACCGGGTTGACCTCGTGTCCGTCACCTTCGATGTCGCCGCCACCGGCGCCGAGCCAGCCAACCTCACCTACACGCCCCGGATTGACCGCAAGACCCGCACGATCCTGTTCACCGGTGGCTCTGCCGAAGGCGCCAGGGGGATCGTGATGACGGCCACGGCGGTCTACCGGATCACGCCCAAGGCCTAGGCGGAGCCGGAGATCCGCCCTGCCGGGGGGGCTATTCCGCTGCCGGCAGAACGCTCTTGGGCTCGGTCGCATCGTTGGCGGCATAGGGCGCATCGGTTTCAGCCACTGTCCGGACCCAGGGCAGGCGCGACCACATCCGCCGCGACCAGCGGCCAATGCGGTAGGGCGCCAGCAGCCAGGCGGGCGTCACCAGCAGGATCATCACGGTCGAGAAGCCGAGCCCGAACACGACCGCTGTCGCGAGCTGTACCCACCATTCAGAGGCCGCGCCGCCGAAATTGATCGCGCCTTCGCGGAAGCTGACGTTCATCTGCACGATCATCGGGAACAGGCCGAACATGGTCGTGCCGGTGGTCAGCAGGATCGGGCGGATCCGCTGCGCCGCCGTGGCGATCGCGGCTTCTTCCGGTGTGCGTCCGTCTTCCCGAAGGCGGTTGAACGTGTCGATCAGGATGATGTTGTTGTTCACGACGATCCCGGCGAGCGCCACGATGCCGGTGCCGATCATTAGGATACTGACATAGGGCAGAAGCAGGTTCACGCCGACCAGCACGCCTGCGGTGGAAATGATCACCGCCGACAGGGTCAGCGCCACTTGCCAGAAATTGTTGAACTGCCAGAGCAGGATCACGGCCATCATGAACAGGGCGGCAAGGGCCGCGCCGCCAAAGAAGGCAGCCGCATCGGCGGAGTCTTCATCGGCGCCCTCGAAGCGCACTTCGACGCCGGCCGGCAGGTCCGCCGCCGCAATCCATTCCTTGAGCTCGGCAACGATACCCGCGCCCGTGCCCTGCACGATGGCATTGCCGCGAACGTCG
>JBGSOU010000197.1:0-11225 GCA_041739025.1 Hyphomonas sp. | reverse complement strand
GACCAGTTCGGGGCGCTCGAGGATCAACCGCGCGACCGCCTGCCCGCCCGCCCAGGGGAAGGCCCAGAAGGGCGGCTCGATCTGCGCCCGGGCCAGATCGGACTCGGTGGCCGTCCAGATCGGCGTGATTTCGTCGGCCTGCCACAAGCGCATCGTGACCGGAACGCCGCCGCGCACGAAGTCCAGACCCTCCACTCGCCCGAGGCGTGTGTTGGCGCAAATGAAGGCGCGTTGGGCGTCCAGTCCGGCAGATGGTGTCATGCCCTGAATCTCCGGCAAGTCTGGCACGTCTTGCACCTCCCGGCGCCTGCCTTAGCATCTTCCTCTCAACAGGCGAGTGAGTTTTGCAAAACTGTCAGGCAGTTGCGCTGCGCGCCGGTTCAGGCTTGTCTGGGGGCGGTGTCAATTGCGCCAGGGACCCATATGCTTGCACCGATCCTAGACAGCTCGGCCTTCCAGATCGGCTTCGTGCTGGTGCTGGTCGTCATCGTGTTTTTCGGCTTCGTGCGCGAGAAGATCCCGGCTGACATTGTCGCGCTGCTCGCCATGGGCGCGCTGATGCTGACCGGCATCCTGTCGGTCGGTGATACGCTCACGGTCTTCTCCAATGCGGCGCCGATCACGGTTGCGGCGATGTTCGTCCTGTCGGCGGCGCTCGAGCGGACCGGTGTGATCGACTTCGTGGGCCGGACCGTGGCCAGGTTTGCCCAGAACGGCTCGCCCATCCTCGCCATTGTGTCGATGATGGCCGGCGTCGTCGTGCTGTCGGCCTTCATCAACAACACGCCGGTTGTCATCATCCTCATTCCGGTCGCCATGCGGCTCGCCCGCGCCATCGGCGTGTCGCCGTCAAAGCTGCTGATCCCGCTGTCCTTTGCGGCCATCTTCGGGGGCACGACCACCCTGATTGGTACGTCGACCAACATTCTCGTCGACGGCGTCGCGCAGCGCGAGGGCATGCCCGCGTTCGGCATGTTCGAGATCTCGATGGCCGGCATGATGTTTGCCGGTGTCGGAATCCTCTATGTCGCCGCGCTCGGCCCGTTCCTGCTGCCGAAGCGGGAAACGCTCTCGTCGATGCTGCCCGACAACAAGGAGCGCCGCTTCGTTGCGCAGATCCTGATCCCGCTCAGCTCCGATCTCGTCGGCAAGAAGATTTCCGAAACCGGTTTTAC
Organism: Hyphomonas sp.; assembly: GCA_041739025.1. GTDB lineage: Bacteria > Pseudomonadota > Alphaproteobacteria > Caulobacterales > Hyphomonadaceae > Hyphomonas. The sequence goes on along the minus strand of JBGSOU010000197.1, from coordinate 10,050 downwards.
GGCGGAGAAGGGCTTCACCGTGATCGACGTGTTCCGGGAGGGCCTTTCCCTGCGTACGAACCTGAAGGAAATCGTGCTGCAGGCCGGTGACCGGATGGTGCTGCGTTCGCCGGTTTCCGAGATGTTGACGCTGAAGGAAGCGGGCAACGTGGCGATCGGCGCGCAGGCCAATTCGCCTGCCTCGTTCGAGCCGGTCCAGACCACCGAGACCGTCGTGATGGAAGGCGTGATCGGGCCGCAATCGCGCCTGATCGGACGCCGCCTTGCGGGCCTCGGCCTGGCGCGACTTTATGGTGTTTACGTTCTCGCCATCCACCGCCGCGGCGAAAACATGGCACGACAGATCGACGAACTGCGGTTCGAGGTGGGCGATACCGTGCTCATCGAGGGTCCGCCGCGCGGCATGCGCGAGATGTTCGACGACGGCGCCCTGAACAACCTGACGGAAAGCACCGAGCGGTCGATCCGGCGGGACAAGGCGCCCATCGCCATCGGCGCCGTAATGCTTGTCATGGGGCTCGCTGCAATCGAGCTGATGCCGATTGCAGGCCTCGCCCTGATTGCGGCCACGGCCGTGGTCGCCTTCGGTTGCCTCGACCATCAGGAAGCCTACCAGTCGATCCGCTGGGACATCCTGATGCTGATCTTCGGCATGCTGGCCCTCGGCATCGCGATGGAGAAGACCGGGGCGGCGGCGCTGGTTGTCGGATTCCTCAACACCATTTCGGGCGGCATGGGTCCGCTCGCGCTTCTGGTCATCGTGTATTTCTTTACCTCGATGGTGACCGAGATCATGAGCAACAACGCGGCGGCGATCCTGATCACGCCGCTGGCCATCGGACTCGCCGAACAGATCGGCATCGACCCGCGCCCGTTCGTGGTGGCCGTGATGTTCGCCGCCAGCGCCAGCTTCGCGACGCCTATCGGCTACCAGACCAACACGCTGGTTTACCGCGCGGGCGGGTACAAGTTCCTCGATTTCGTCAAGTTCGGCCTGCCGCTGAACCTGATCTTCGTGGTCGTGGCGGCGTTCGTGATTCCGCTCTTCTGGCCACTGGTTCCGGTCGCGCCTTAAGGCTTTGCCGGATTTTCAGGCAGGCCCGGAAGGCATCTGCCCGGGCTTTCGGCAGGGCCAACCGCAGTGTGCCTCTCAGGCGAAGGCCATTGAGCCGGACTGAATCCCGCGTAAGGTGGGCGCATGGGAGAAACTCCGACGTTTTTCAATGAGATGGACGGCAATGGCGAGCGCCCGCGCGCGCCCTATGCCCGGTATAGTGACTGGTTCGCCGGCGAGCCGGGCGAGCGCCTGCGCCGCAAGGCGCGCGAGGCCGAAACCTTCTTTCGCCGCACCGGGATCACCTTCAACGTCTATGGCGCGGAAGCCGCCGACGAACGGCTGATCCCGTTCGACATCGTGCCGCGCATCATCTCGGCGAAGGAATGGGCCCGCCTGACGCGCGGCATCGAACAGCGGGTGCGGGCGATCAACGCCTTCCTCAATGACATCTATCACCGTCAGGAGATCATTCGCGCCGGGCGCCTGCCGGCGGAGCTGATCGAGAACAACGACGCCTTCCTGCCGAAGATGATCGGCGTGGCGCCGCCCGGAAACATCTACACGCACATCATCGGCGTCGATTTGGTCCGCACCAGCGAGAACGAGTTCTTCGTTCTGGAAGACAATGCCCGCACGCCCTCCGGCGTCTCCTACATGCTGGAGAACCGGGAAACGATGCTGCAGATGTTTCCCGAACTGTTCACGAAGATCCGTGTACGGCCGGTCAGCGACTATCCGAAGATGCTGCGCCGCTCGCTGGCCGCCTGCGCGCCGCCGGCCTGCACGGGCCGTCCGGTCGTGGCGGTGCTGACGCCCGGCATTCACAACTCGGCCTATTACGAGCACGCCTTCCTCGCCGACCAGATGGGCGCCGAGCTGGTCGAGGGCCATGACCTGCGAGTCGTCGATGGCCGCATCGCGATGCGCACCACGCTCGGGTACACGCCGATCGATGTGCTCTACCGCCGCGTCGATGATGACTATCTGGATCCGCTGAACTTCCGCCCGGACTCCTATCTCGGTGTGCCGGGCATCCTCGACATCTACCGGGCCGGCGGCATCACGATTGCCAACGCGCCCGGCACCGGCATCGCCGATGACAAGGCGATCTATTCCTACATGCCGGACATCGTCCAGTTCTATACCGGCGAAAAGCCGATCCTCAAGAACGTGCCCACCTGGCGCTGTTCGGAGGCCGCTTCGCTCGCCTATGTGCTCGATCATTTGTCCGAGCTCGTGGTGAAGGAAGTGCACGGCTCGGGCGGATACGGCATGCTGGTCGGTCCGGCCGCGTCCAAGAAGGAACTCGAAGCCTTCCGTGCCAAGCTTGTGTCGAAGCCCGCAAACTACATCGCGCAGCCGACGCTGGCGCTGTCCACCGTGCCAATCCTGACGCGTTCCGGGCTTGCACCGCGCCATGTCGATCTTCGGCCGTTCGTATTGATGTCGCCCGATGGCATCGAGATCACGCCCGGCGGCCTGACGCGCGTGGCGCTGAAGAAGGGCTCGCTCGTCGTCAACTCGAGCCAGGGCGGCGGCACCAAAGACACCTGGGTTCTGGAGGACTAGGCGCAATGCTGGGCAAAACCGCAGGCGGCCTGTTCTGGATGTACCGCTACCTTGAGCGTGCGGAGAACACCGCGCGTCTGGCGGATGCGGGCTTTCGCATCGCGCTGACCCGTTCCGATCATGCCGAAGACGAGTGGGCCTCGATCATCGATACCGCCTCGGCGCGCGGCGCCTACCTGGCGGCCGAGGGCAAGTTCGACGGCCCGAGCGTCATCAACTTCCTGCTGCGCGATCCCCAGAACCCGTCGAGCGTGATCTCGGTCACCGAGGCGGCGCGCAACAATGCGCGCCTCGTGCGCACGGCGCTGACGCGGGAAGTCTGGGAAGCGGTCAACGAGACCTGGATCACGCTGAAGGACACGCTCGCCCGGCCGGTTCGCGAAACCGACCTGCCGGACGTGCTGAACATGATCCGCAAGCAGAGCGCCCTCGTGCGCGGCGCCACGGTCGGCACCATGCTGCGCAACGACATCTACAACTTCGCGCGCATCGGCACCTTCATCGAGCGGGCCGACAACATCGCCCGCATTCTCGATGTGAAGTACTATGTGCTCCTGCCTTCGGTTCAGCTGGTCGGCTCGACGCTGGATAACGTGCAGTGGGAAACCATCCTGCGGGCTGCGTCGGCGGAGCGGTCGTTCCGCTGGCTGCACGGCGGCGAAACCCGGCCGCTGACGATTGCAGACTTCTTGATCCTGGACCGCCGGATGCCGCGCTCGTTGCTCTATTGCATGCGCAAGATTGCCGGCAACCTCGGTTATCTGTGTTCGGACTATGGGGTCCGCCGGCCGAGTCTCGATTTCGTGCTCGGCCTGCGCGACGAACTGGAGGAGCTGGACATTGACCAGGTCATGGAGCGCGGCCTGCACCAGTTCCTGACCTACTTCATAAACAACAACAACGTTCTGGCCGGTCAGGTCGAGCAAGACTTCCGCTTCAACAGTTGAGGGAAGATCGATGCGTCTGAAGATCAACCATGCATCCCGCTACCGCTACAACAGCCCGGTCTCGTACGGTCTGCTCCAGATCCGTCAGACGCCCAAGCCGCGCGCCGGTCAGGACGTCCTGCGCTGGACCCTGCACGTGCAGGGCGGAAAGGTCGAGGCCGAGTTCGAAGACCAGAATGCCAACCGGGTGCAATTGGTCAGCCTCGATGAAGGGGCCCAGGAACTGATCATCTCGAGTGAAGGCGAAGTCGAGGTCGAGGACCGGGCGGGTGTCATCGGCACCCATCGCGGTTTCACCCCGCTCTGGCTGTTCCAACGCACCACGCCGCTCACCCGTCCGGGGCCGCTGCTGCGCAAGCTGGTGAAAGCCTCGCCCGACGCCGCCGATGGCGACATTGCGCGGCTGCACGCCATCGCCGCCCAGGTGCGCGAGGCGATCGCCTATGAGCCGGGTTGGACCGATACGGAAACAAAGGCCGAGGACGCGCTGGAGGCGGGGCGCGGTGTCTGCCAGGATCATGCGCACGTCTTCATCGCCGCCGCGCGCCTGCTCGGCTATCCCGCGCGCTATGCGGGCGGGTATCTGATGATGAACGACCGGATCCAGCAGGACGCGGGGCATGCCTGGGCGGAGGTGCATGTCGACCGGCTCGGCTGGGTCGGGTTCGACATCTCCAACGCGATTTCGCCCGACAGCCGCTATGTTCGCGTGGCGACAGGGCTTGACTATAGCGAGGCGTCTCCCGTTTCTGGCATGCGGTTCGGCGCCTCCCGCGAATCGCTGGATGTGTCGATCCAGGTGCAACAACAATAAGAAATCCGCCTCACGGTTCCCTCCCATGACTTACTGCGTCGGTCTCAAGCTCAGTCGCGGCCTGATGTTCCTCTCCGATACCCGCACCAATGCGGGGGTCGACAACGTGTCGAGGTTCCGCAAGCAGTTCACCTGGTCGGTGCCGGGGGAGCGCGCGCTCGTGCTGATGACGGCGGGCAATCTGGCGACCACGCAGGCGGTGGTGAGCCTGCTGGAGGAGCGCACCAAGGCGCCGTCCGAGCGGCGCCCGTCGATCCTGGAACTGCCGACCATGTTCCAGATTGCGCGGCATGTCGGCGAAACGCTGAAGGACGTGATCCGGTCGAACGCGATGAGCGGCCAGTGGGCGGACTCCTCGTTCAACTCCACGCTCATCCTTGGCGGGCAGGTGAGGGGGATGGAGCCCCGGATGTTCCTGATCTACCCGGAAGGCAACTTCATCGAAGCCAGCGATGACACGCCTTTCTTCCAGATCGGCGAGACAAAATACGGTCGGCCCATCCTCGTGCGCGCCTATGATCCCGACATGGGCATCGAGGATGCGGCCAAGCTCCTGCTCGTGTCGTTCGACTCCACGATCAAGGCGAACCTGTCGGTTGGCCTGCCGCTGGACATGCAGGTGATCGTGAAAGACGCGCTGCGCCTTGGTCCCAACAAGCGGATTGAAGGGGATGATCCGTACTACCAGACGATCTCCAACGGGTGGGGCGATGCCCTGAAACGTGCCTTCGACTCGTTGCCCCCCTTCACGTTTTAGGCTGCCCGAACCGAAAACCTCTCGCGCCGGGCGAGCTGATCTTGCGTCCGGACTGCGGTGGGATAGGCTGCCGTCGAGCGAGGGGCGGTGCGCAGGGCACGGCGCTGCAGAGAACAATCGGGACAATGCGGATGATCTTTGACCGGGTAAAGTCGCTCGACGCCATTCTGGCGACGGCCGAAAAGAAGTCGCTCCATCGCTCTCTGGGCGCGTTCCAGCTGACCATGCTGGGCATCGGCGCCATCATCGGCACGGGCATCTTCGTGCTGACGGCCGCCGCCGCCCAGAAGGCCGGACCCGGCATGATGTTCTCCTTCGTCATAGCCGGCTTCGTCTGCGCTGTGGCAGCGCTGTGCTATTCCGAACTCGCCTCGATGGTCCCGGTATCCGGCTCGGCCTACACCTATACCTACGCCGTGCTCGGGGAGCTGATGGCCTGGATGGTGGGCTGGGCGCTGATCCTCGAATACGCCGTTGCCGCTTCGGCCGTGTGCGTGGGCTGGTCCGGCTATGTCATGGGTCTCGTGCAGAGTACCACCGGGCTGGCCTTGCCGGAGTTTCTGGCCAGCGGTCCCGCCTGGGGCATGAACGGCTTCGTGCCGACGGTCGACTTCAGCCACGGCGTCATCAACCTGCCCGCCATCGTCGTGGCCGGCCTCGTCACCTGGCTGCTGGTGCTGGGCACGAGCGAAAGCGCGAACGTCAACGCGGTCCTCGTGGCAATCAAGGTGGTTGCGCTGACGGCGTTCATCGTGCTGAGCCTGCCGATCCTCAAGGGCGAGAATTTCACGCCGCTGATGCCGACCGGCTTCTTCGGCGAGAACGGGCTTGGCGTGGTCGGCGCCGCTGCGTCGATCTTCTTTGCCTATGTCGGCTTTGATGCGGTCTCCACGGCCGCCGAAGAGACCAAGAACCCGCAACGCAACGTGCCCATCGGCCTGATCGGCTCGCTGGGGATCTGCACGATCTTCTATCTTCTCGTCGCCGCCGGTGTCGTCGGCACGGTCGGTGCCCAGCCGATCCGCGATGCGGCGGGCGTCGTCCTTTCGCCCGACGGTGTCGCCTTTGCGGATCGCTGCGCCGAACTCAAGGCGCTCGGCGACAACCCGATTGCCTGCTCGAAGGAAGCCTTGGCCGAAACGCTCCGGCTGATGAACTTCGGCCTGGTGGGGGATCTCGTTGGCCTGGCGGCGTCCATCGCGCTGCCCTCCGTCATCCTGATGATGATCTATGGCCAGACGCGGATCTTCTTCGTGATGGCCCGTGACGGCCTGCTGCCGGAAAAGCTCGCCGATGTGCACCCGAAATATCGCACGCCCTGGAAGATGACGATCTTCACCGGCATCGTGGTGGCGGTTGCCGGCGCCTTCTTCCCGGTCGGTCAGCTGGCGGACATTTCAAACTCCGGCACGCTGTTCGCCTTCTTCATGGTGGCGCTGGCGGTGATGATCCTGCGTCACAAGGATCCGGGCCGGCATCGTCCGTTCCGCACGCCGCTCGTGTGGGTGGTGGCGCCGCTCGCCGCCGCGGGCTGCCTCGGGCTCTACCTGAACCTGCCGCTGATCGCGAAACTGGTCTTGCCGATCTGGGGCTCGATTGGCCTCGCGATCTACTTTCTCTACAGCCGGGGTCACAGTCATGTCGGGCTCGGCCTGACCGAAGTGCATGAACTGGACAAGGATGCCCCGCCGCAGCCGGTTCCCCCGATCAGCGACTGATCCGTCAGCCCGCGAAGTGTTTGGAGAGTTTCAGGCCCTGGCCCTGATAGTTGGAGCCCTGTCCGCCATACAGCGCCTTCGGACGGGCAGACATGGGCTCGTAGATCAGCTTGGCCACCGGCTGGCCATGCTCGAGGATGAACGGCACGTCGCGTGAGCGCACTTCCAGCACGGCGCGGCTGCCGCCCTTGTTCATGCCAAACCCGGGGTCGAAGAAGCCGGCATAGTGCGCGCGGAATTCGCCGAGTTCCGGCGCGATCGGGGCCATCTCGGCCGCCTCGTCCGGGGCAACCTTCACGGTCTCGCGGCTGACGAGGATGTAGAATTCCTCCGGATTCAGCACGATGCGCCCGCCCCGGGGGTAAACCGGTTCCCAGAACTGGCCGGCCTCGTGGGCGCCGATCCCGCGCAGGTCCACAACGCCGGAATGATGTTTGGCGCGGTAGCCGGCCGGCTGTCCCGCCGGGGGCTCAAGGTCGATCGAGACGATCTTTTCCTTCAGGGTTTCCGGCTTCTTCCGCTTGAAGCGCAGCTGTGCCAGCCGGTCACCGGGGCGCACCATGATCGGGAAGGTGCGGGGGCTTACTTCCAGATAGAGCGGCCCGGAATAGCCCGTCGCCACTTCGTCAAAGGCCTTCCCGCGATTCGTCACGAGGCGGGTGAACACGTCGATGCGGCCTGTGGAACTTTTGGGGTTTGCCCGCGCGGCGAGGCCTGCGGGCAGGCGCAGCGATTCCTGCAGCGGCACCAGATAGACGCAGCCCGTCTCCAGCACGGCGCCCTTGTCGGTCAGGTCGATGCGGTGAAGGTGGACGCCCGGATCCTGCAGCAGATCCGCCACAGCGCGGTCCTTGCCGGGCAGAAAGCTCGCGCGCAGCCGGTAGGCATCCTCGGCCAGCCGCAGGTCGAGGCTCGCCGGTTGCACCTGGCCCGGCTCGAGCGCCAGCATGCTCCGGATGGCGCCTGACGCCGCCAGCGCCTCAATCTCGAAATCGGGGAGAACCCCCGCAACATCCAGCATCACTTGCACCCCATCGGTCATCAGGCATAAGTCCCTCTCCCGGAAACACAAGGACGAGCGCTGACATGGCTGATGCACCCGGCGGAGATGACCCCAAGGGCTGGAAGCCCGCCACCCAGGCGGTGCGCGGCGGTCTCATGCGGTCTCAATTCGGCGAAATCTCGGAGGCGATCTTTCTCACCTCGGGCTATGCCTACGACTCGGCCGAGCAGGCTGAGTCCCGCATGGCCGGCAGGGAGCCGGGCTTCGTCTATTCCCGCTATGGCAGCCCGACCGCCGAGATGCTGCAGAACCGCCTCTGCCTGATCGAAGGCGCTGAGGCCTGCCGCGTCACCGGTTCGGGCATGGGCGCGATCTCGTCGGCGATCCTCGCGCCGCTGAAGGCGGGTGACCGGGTGGTGGCGGCGACGGCGCTGTTCGGGTCGTGCCGCTGGATCCTCGCCAACCAGATGCCGAAATTCGGGATCGAGACCTGTTTCGTGGACGGCGCCGACATGGACGCCTGGGCGCGCGAGATCGGCAAGGGCTGCAAGCTGGTGCTGATCGAAACGCCGGCCAACCCGCTGCTCGACGGCGTGGACATTGCGGCGGTCGCCCGGCTCTGCAAGGCGGCTGGCGCGCTGCTGGTCGTCGACAACGTGTTCGCAACGCCGGTGCTGCAGCGGCCGCTGGACCTCGGCGCCGATGTGGTCGCCTATTCGGCCACCAAGCACATGGACGGGCAGGGGCGCGTGCTGGCGGGTGCGATCCTGACCCGTGAGAAGCTGATGTTGGAAGTCTATGATCCCTGGCTGCGCCATATCGGCCCGGCCTGTTCGCCGTTCAATGCGTGGGTCGTGCTGAAGGGGCTCGAGACGATGCAGCTGCGCGTCGAGGCGCAAAGCCGAATCGCCGCGACACTGGCCGATCTCGTGGCGGACCATCCCGCCGTGCGCGCGGTCCGCTATCCGCACCGCCTGGATCACCCACATTACGAAATACATAAGAAGCAGATGAAGTCCGGCGGGACGCTGATGGCGATCTCGTTGAAAGGCGGCCAGGAGGCTGCGTTCCGGTTCCTCAACGGGCTCCGGATTGCCGATATCTGCAACAATCTGGGCGACACGAAGACCCTTGCCTGCCATCCGTCGACCACCACCCACCGGGCCCTTTCGGATGCCGAACAGGCGGCGATGGGACTCGACCGGAGCTGGGTTCGTGTCTCGGTGGGGCTTGAGGATGTGGAGGATCTTGCGGCAGACTTTTCGGGCGCACTTAACGCGCTGTGAAGAGTTGATTACCAAGCCTCACCCGATGGCCCGACGCCCTGCGCCTCCCCAGTATGAAGCCGTGACCGGCGGCGTGCGCATCCGTGTGCGTCCGCGGTTCCTGCACGACGAATCCGAACCGAGCCGCAGCCGGTACATGTGGTCGTATACGATCGATGTGGAGAACGAGAGCGGGCAGGTGTGGACCATCGCCCGCCGGCATTGGCAGATCATCGATGCGGCGGGGCGGTTGCAGGCGGTCGACGGCGACGGCGTGATCGGTCAGACCCCGACCCTGGGGCCAGGCGAACGCTTCAGCTACATGTCCGGCGCGCCGCTCGCGACGCCGTCGGGCATCATGAGCGGCACGTATGATCTGGTTGGCGAAGACGGCCAGGAGATGGTGGCCATCATCCCGGCCTTCTCGCTCGACAGTCCGTACGACACGTCCCTGCCGAGCTGACCGGTTTCAGTTTGCTGCGCGCGGAATGCCCGGCATCGGCTCGCCGGTATCGAGCACGCGGAAGTGCAGGGCGATGAAGTCAGATGTGAACAGGCCGAACAGGTCATCCGGCGCCAGCACGCCCTCCCAGGCGGCGAGCTGCTCGGGGCCGCTCTCGGCATAAAGCACCGTGCCGCCGGCTTGATCGACAAGGATCGCGCCATATTCCTGCAGCGCCCGGGCCACGACCTTGGCGCCCGGCGACAGCAGCGTGTTGTCCACGTCAAAGGCCGGGTCGAGTTGAATGCGGGTGCCCATCGGCAGGCCGTTCAGGCGCTCGCTGGCGGCGTCTGCGGCCACCAGCGCGGTGCTTGCGGGCGGCAGGAACTTGCCGGTCTGGGCGAACGGGTAGGCGAAGGCCAGGGCATGGTCGATGCGGCCGGCCTTGACTTCGTCGACGCGGATCAGGCCTGCCATC
>JBGSOU010000143.1:0-1954 GCA_041739025.1 Hyphomonas sp. | reverse complement strand
CAGGTCCGCCAGCCCCTTTACACCTCCGCGCTCGGCCGCTGGAAGCGCTATGAGGCGGGGCTGAAACCGGCGCTCGACATACTTGACGCGGCGGGCTGCCTTGCGCCGGGAGAAAGATCGGCTACCTGAAGGGCGGATACCAGTTTGACCGCCGACTTCAGAGGGACACGCCGCCATGAAACACCGCCGCCTGGGCAAGAGCGCCATTTACGTTTCCGACATCTGCATGGGCACGATGACCTTCGGCACGCAGACCAACGAGAAGGAAGCCTTCCGGATTCTCGATGCGAGCTTTGACGCGGGCATCAATTTCTTCGACACCGCCGAGAACTATCCCGTGCCGCCGGACCTGAAATATGGCGGCCTGACGGAAGAGATCGTCGGGCGCTGGCTGAAGACCAAGGACCGCGACGCCATCATCCTCGCCACCAAGGTGTGCGGGCCGTCGCATGGCTGGATCAAGGGATCGCAGCGCGCCGGCATGACCGCGCTCGACCGGCACAATATCCGCCGCGCGGTGGAGGCGAGCCTGACCCGTCTGCAGACGGATTATATCGACCTCTACCAGACCCACTGGCCCGATCATGGTATTGCCTTTGACGAGACGATGGAGACCCTCGACGAGCTCTGCCGCGAAGGCCTCGTGCGGATCGTCGGCTGTTCCAACGAGGACGCCTGGGGGCTGATGAAATCCATCGAGGCGTCGAACCGGCTGGGCGCGGTGCGCTACCAGACGATCCAGAACAATTTCTCGCTGAACAACCGCCGCTTCGAAGACGCGCTGGCGAAAATCTGCCGCGAGGAAGGCGTGAGCCTGATCCCCTATTCCCCGATCGGCGGGGGCGTCCTATCCGGCAAGTACCAGAACGGCGCGACGCCGGAAGGCGCGCGCTTCTCGCGCTACATCACGCTGGGCGGGCGCCATACGGCGATGGCCCAGCGCTTCGTCAACGAGAAGTCGCTGGCCTCGACCGAACGGTTCATGGCGATCGCCAAGGAGGCCGGGATCAGCGTGGTGACGCTGGCGACGGCCTGGTCCAAGCAGCATGACTTTGTCGCCTCCACGATTGTCGGCGCGTCGAAGTTTGATCAGTTGGCGGAGATCCTGGCGGCGGCCGACCTCGTGCTGTCGCCCGAGGTGATGAAGGCGTGTGATCAGGTGACGAAGGATATTCTGTATCCGATGGGGTGAGTTGGGGGACTGCCCCCCCTCCGTCAGCCGGCTTTGCCGTCTGCCACCTCCCCCGCTGCGCCGGGGAGGATGAGTCCGCGACCGGATGCACCATTGTCCGCCCCTGCGAAGCGGGGGAGGTGTCTGCGCAGCAGACGGAGGGGGAACAATCAAGACGTATTCCACACGCCTTCCAGCGCGGCTTGCGCCCCCCAGCTTGTGTAATTGATGCGGTCGAGGGTGAGGGCGTCGAGCACTTCGGAGCCCCGGCCGGGCATCAGGCCCCAGGGGCGGATCGGCATTGTACGGACGGGTTTGCGGGCGGCTTTCAGCGCGGCGCGGCGGCGGGCCATCCAGAGGGCGAGGCGCTTTGCGGCGGCGTCCGGTGCGGCGAGGGCCGCTTCGAGTCTCGCAAGGCGGGCAAAGAAATGCGTCGCGGGGACCGGGGCGGCCGCAAGGTCTTCCGGCGTGGGCGGCGTGTAGCGGACCATGCCGGGCGCCCAGAGGCCGGGAAAGGCGAAGGGGTGATTTTCGGGAAGGGCGCGGTGCTGACGGTGATCGGTTCGGTGGGGGTGAGGTGGCCTTGGGCACCGGGATTGCGGTGAGAAGGTCCCGGATCATCCGGCCGCTTTGCGGCCGCTGTCCGGGATGGCAGATTCTGCGGAACCTCGAGCCGGCAGGCCATGATGACGATCAGACGGCGGATGAGGCTTTCGGCGGGGCGCAGGATGGCGCGCGTTTCGAGGAGGACGTGTTTCGGAAGCGTTTCCGCAAGGCCTGCGA
>JBGSOU010000137.1:0-4327 GCA_041739025.1 Hyphomonas sp. | reverse complement strand
GCAGTTTCGATTTTGCCGCGAGGCTTCCGGTTTCGATGACGAGCCGCGCGGCATACCGGCCGGGCGCGGCATCGCCCGCTTCGATGGCCTCGACCAGCAAGGCCACGATCTTGTCGCCGCTGGTGCGCACCCGCACTGCGCGCTTGTCACCGAGCAGCGACACCGCTTCCAGCGCGTCAAACAAAAGGGAGGGGTCTTTCTTGATGGCGTCGTCATCAAGCACGGTGACGTCGAGCCCGGTCTTGCCGCCCCAGGCGGCGAGTACCGATTGCGCCGCGTCGGAGGCGAGCCCGTCATCATCTGAAAAGGCCACCACGGCCCAGAAGGCCTCACCGGGCCGCCGGGCAAAGCTCTCGGCTTGCCGGCCCTTGTGCAGCATCAGTTGTCAGCGAACTTCAGGCGGATGTCATCGGCGATCCGCTTCGCCAGGACGCGCATCGCGCGGTCGGAGGCGCTGGTCTGGGCTGCAATGTCGCCGAACGGCGAATCCGGAACGAGAAAGCCCGTCTCGACACTGGCTCTGCCGCCGACCGAGACCGTCTCTCCGATGACCGTGTACTTGCCGGTCGCCAGAACGCTGGAGCGTGACGCTGCGCCATCCGGCTGGAAGGCCAGGCGGGCGAGCTGGTCATCCAGCGCGACGGTCAGGGTGACCTTCTCGGTCAGGCCCGGCACGCCGAGCGCCAGTTCCTGCATCAGGGCCTGGCGCAACATGTGCCCTGCCCGGCCGCCGATCTCTTCGACCTCGATCAACCCGCCATCGGCGAGCTGGCCGTCGACCGGCGCATAGACAGGACGGAACCCGCAGGCGCCAAGAGGGGCACCAAGGCTGGCGACGAGCAGGACGGCGGCGAGGCGTTTCATGCCACCACGATATTCACGATGCGCCCCGGGACGACAATGGTTTTCTTCACGTCCTTGCCGGCGATGAAGGCCTCCACCTCGGGCAAGGCCCGGGCTGCGGCCTCGACGGCGTCATTGCCGAGATCCTTCGCGACGGTGATTTCACCCCGCCGCTTGCCGTTGACCTGCACGGCCAGCGTCACCGAATCGTCGGTTGTCAGCGCCGGATCGGCAACCGGCCAGGGCGCGGCTGACACGAATCCTTCGCCGCCGATCCGCTCCCAGACGCTCTCGGACAGGTGCGGCATGAACGGCGTCACGCAGCGGGCCAGCATCGACAGCGCCTCCGCGCGCGCGCCGGCGATCCCGTCAACCTGCTCGGCCTTTTTCAGCGCGTTGACCCACTCATGGATCGAGGCGATGGCGGAGTTGAACCGGAATTCCTCGATGGCCTTGTCCACGGCCTGTGCGGCGCGGTGGCTTGTCCGGCGCAGGTCGAGCGACGCGCCGTCCGTTCCCGGGGCAGGGCAGGGGCCCTCCGGCAGACTGTCGGCGAGGCTCCAGATGCGCTGGGCAAACCGGCCTGCGCCTTCGACTCCGGCCTGGGTCCATTCCACGTCGCGCTCCGGCGGGGAGTCCGACAGGACAAACCAGCGGGCCACGTCCGCGCCATAGGTTGCCACGATGGCATCGGGATCGACCGTGTTCTTCTTCGATTTCGACATCTTCTCGATGGCGCCGACTTCGACATGCGCTTCGGTCGACACTTCGATCCAGTGATTGCCGCGCTTCTCGACCATGCCCGGCTCAAGCCACCGTCCGTCTGCGGACCTGTAGGTCTCGTGCGTCACCATGCCTTGCGTGAACAGGCCGGCGAAGGGCTCGCCCGACGGCAGGTCCAGCTCGCCGCAATCGCGCATCGCGCGGGCAAAGAAGCGGGAATAGAGAAGGTGCAGTACGGCGTGCTCCACGCCGCCGACATACTGGTCTACCGGCAGCCAGTAGGCGCGTTCTGCAGGATCATTGCGGCTGGCGAAGCGGGCATAGTACCAGGAGCTGTCCACGAACGTGTCGAGCGTGTCGGTCTCGCGCCGCGCGGGTGCATTGCACTGTGGGCAGGAAACGGTCTTCCAGGTGGGGTGGCGCTCCAGCGGATTGCCCGGCTGGTCAAAGGTCACATCGTCCGGCAGGCGTACTGGCAGGTCGGCCGCCGGAACGGGCACGATGCCGCAATCTGCACAATGGATCACCGGGATCGGGCAACCCCAATAGCGCTGGCGCGAGACGCCCCAGTCGCGCAGACGGTAATTGACCGTACCCTGACCATGACCGCCGGCCTCGATGCGGGCGATGGCCTGGCGCTTGGCCTCGTCGATGGGCAAGCCGTCAAGGAAACCGGAATTGAAGATGCGTCCGGGACCGGTATAGGCCTTGTCCTCGACAGCGAAAGTTGCCGGGTCGGCGTCCGGCGGCAATACGACCGGCACGACATTGAGGCCGAACTTGCGGGCAAAGTCGATATCGCGCTGGTCGTGCGCCGGGCAGCCGAAGATCGCGCCGGTGCCGTAACCCATCAATACGAAGTTTGCAGCCCAGACCGGCAGCGTCGCCCCCGGGATGAAAGGGTGCGCGACCGACAGGCCGGTATCGAATCCCAGTTTTTCGGCCTTTTCGATGGCCTCTTCGCTGGTGCCGATCTGCGCGCACTTCGCGCGGAAGGCTTTCAGCTCAGCCGATTTTTCGGCCAGCTGAAGGGTCAACGGATGGTCCGGCGAGATTGCCACGAAGCTTGCGCCGAACAATGTGTCGGGCCGGGTCGTGAACACGTCGATGCCGCTTTCGAAACCCTCCGGCGCCGCGCCGGCGAAATCAAAGCGCAATTGCAGGCCTTCGGACTTGCCGATCCAGTTCGCCTGCATGGTGCGCACCTTCTCGGGCCAACGCGCCAGCTTCTGGACTTCCGTGAGCAGATCATCGGCATACGCCGTGATCCGGAAAAACCATTGCGTCAGCTCGCGCTGCTCGACGATGGCGCCGGAGCGCCAGCCGCGCCCGTCAATCACCTGCTCGTTGGCGAGCACGGTATTGTCGACGGGGTCCCAGTTCACCTTGGAGGCCTTGCGATAGACCAGGCCCTTGTCCAGCATCTTCAGGAACAGGGCCTGCTGCGCGCCGTAATATTCCGGATCGCAGGTCGCGAATTCCCGGCTCCAGTCGAGCGACAGGCCGAGTTTCTTGAACTGCGCCTTCATCGCGTCGATGTTGGCATAGGTCCATTTTCCGGGGTGTACGCCGCGCTCCATCGCGGCGTTCTCGGCCGGCATGCCGAACGCGTCCCAGCCCATCGGGTGGAGCACATTGTAGCCCTTCGCGCGCCGGTGGCGGGCAACGACATCGCCCATCGCATAGTTGCGCACATGGCCCATGTGCAGGCGGCCGGACGGGTAGGGGAACATCTCCAGCACGTACGCCTTCGGCGCAGCTCCCGCTTCGGCGGGGCTTTTGGCGCGGAACAGGTCAGCCGCTGCCCAGGCATCACGCCATCTGGGCTCCGCAGCCTGCGGATCATACCGGGTTGCCATGGGGGGCTCCCTCTAGGGCATCAGAAGAAAGGTCGAAGTCCGGCCCTTTAGCCGATCTCGGATGCCTTAAGAAGCCGCGCCCGTTCAAGAATCTTGTTCTCGAGCTGCTGGGCGGTGTCGGTATCGACGCCGGCATCGGTCCAGGTGCCTTCGGCATTGACCTGGCGATAGATGCTGACCTTCACGCCGTCGGCGCGCAGGCGCGAGTCGAGAATGTAGACCGTCGCCTTGATCCGCTCGTCGGGGGCAGCGGCGAAGCTCTTCCAGTCATAGATGATCAGTCCGCCGACCGGGTCCGCACTGGTGACCGGAAGGGCCGCCATTGTGTCGAGCGCGGCGCGCCAGAGGTACGGGTTGGCAACGCCCACCGATTCCGCTGCAGCCTGGGCCGCCTTGTTCTTGCCGCCCGAAGATTGGCAGCCGGTCACGGCGATCACGGCTGCCATGGCAGCAACGGTTGTCAGCTTCATCATTGTCAATGTTCCCGGATGCAAGACCTTGTTCACGGGGCGTGTATAACAAGGGGGTCTTGGCCTCGCCAGTCTCGTTCTGCGCAAGGCTGCGGGCGGAACACTCCCGGAGGAGCATCATCATGCGGCGGCATCTGACAGGTCTGGTTCTTGCGTGTGCGGCCGTGGCGGCGCCGGCCACTGCCCAGGACGTGTGGGACGAGCCCGGCGGGATCGAAACCGCATCGACCTATGAAGCCGCCGTGGTCATTGCGCCGGATAGCGACGAGTCCCTGCTTTATCTCCTGCGCGGCGGGTTCGAGGCCAACTTTGTCCTCGCGAATGGCGCCGAAGTCGGCCTGCGCACCTCCGGCGGCCTCGAGATGGACCATCCCGGACGGGCCGGTTTCAGCGGCGTTGCTGGCCCGCCCCAGCCGGCACCCGGCCTGTCCG
>JBGSOU010000131.1:0-9849 GCA_041739025.1 Hyphomonas sp. | reverse complement strand
GGTCTATGCGGGCGATCCGGGCCGGGCCTATGCCCCGGCCACCGGCGCGCCGCCGCTGGCGGAGTATGACATCGCGACGAGCCTGGACCTTGAGGGCGTCACACACCGCCGGGCGCGCGTCTGGCGGCTGTTCTCATAGGATTTCGAACTAGATGGGCCTCAACCTGCAACAGATTGAGACCAGATGAGACGCGGCGAAGACAAAGCGAAGACCGGCAAGATGCAGCTGAAGCAGAACCTGCCGCAAAAGGTCTGCCCGGCCTGCAACAGGCCTTTCGCTTGGCGGAAGAAATGGGCGCGCGACTGGGACAACGTCAAATACTGCTCCGAACGGTGCCGGCGCGCCGGGTGATCCCGGCAGGCCAGCTAGTCGAGGCTGTCGAGAAAGCCGGCGGCCTGAAGACGCAGGGCCTGTTGCTGATCGTCCGGCATCTTGTTCCAGGCGTGAACGATCTGGGCCATCCGGGGGTTCTTCTCGAACCGGGCCGAGTGGCGGGCGATGAAGTCCCAATACAGCGCATTGAACGGGCACGCCCGCGGTCCGAGCTTGTCCTTCACGCGGTAATGGCATGTGCCGCAATAGTCGCTCATCCGGTTGATGTACGCCCCGCTCGCCGCATACGGCTTTGATGCGACCACGCCGCCATCCGCAAACTGGCTCATGCCGAGCGTGTTGGGCGCCTCCACCCATTCGAACGCATCGAGATAGACCCCGAGATACCACGCATGCACCGCATGTGGATCGATCCCTGCGAGCAGCGCAAAATTGCCCGTGATCATCAGGCGCTGGATGTGGTGGGCGTAGGCCTCTTCGCGGGTTTGCCCGATCGCGGCGGCCATGCAGGCCATGGCCGTGTCGCCGGTCCAGTACAAGGCAGGCAGCGGGCGGACCGCGCCAAGCGCGTTGCGGTGGACATAATCCGGCCCTTCGAAAAAATAGATGCCGCGCACATATTCCCGCCAGCCGATGATCTGCCGGATGAACCCCTCGACGGCGTTGAGCGGCGCCCGCCCGGCTTTCCACTCCCGCTCTGCCCGTTGGCAGAGATAGAGCGGGTCGAGCAGACCGACATTGATCAGGGGCGACAGGAGGCTGTGATAGAGAAACTTCTCGCCCCGCAGCATGGCGTCCTGAAAGTCTCCGAAGCGCGCCAGCGCCCCGGTCAGGAAATGATCCGCCGCCCGCTCGGCATCGGCGCGGGTGACCGGAAACCAGAACGGTTCCAGATCGCCGAAATTATCCGGGAAGCAGCGCTCGACGAGCTCCAGCACTTCGCGCGTTCCGGCTGACGGCGCAAACCGCAGCGGCGTGGGCATGAACAGTTCGGATTTTGCCGGCTTGCGGTTCTCGGTGTCGAAATTCCAGCGGCCCCCTTCAGGCTCATCCCCGTCCATCAACAGGCCGGTCTTGCGGCGCATGTCGCGGTAGAAATACTCCATGCGCAGCTGTTTTCGCGGCGACGCCCAGCCGGTGAATTCCGCTTGCGAGCAGATGAACCGGTCATCTTCGCAAACCGTCACGTCGCAGCCGAGCATCTCGCCCCAGTCGCGCTGCATCTCGCGCACCCGGTGTTCCCCGGCTTCGGTGCAAACCACCGCGCGCGGCGCATGACGCCGGACCGCGCGCGCCAGTTCGCCGCCGAGCGAACCGGTATTGCCGGGCGCGTCGAGCGTGACGTAGTCGACCGTCCATCCCTCGGCGCGAAGTTCGCCGGCGAAGGCGCGCATGGCGGCGAAAATGAAGGCGAGCTTCTTCTTGTGATGCCCGGCATACGACGCCTCATCCGCCACTTCGCACATGAAAACCGTGTCGGCCGCCTTGTCCGCGCCGCGCAGCGCCGGCAGGCCGGGGGAGAGCTGGTCGCCCAGGACAAGCACCAGCCGGGTCTGCGGTGAATGGGAATCGCAGTCGCGTGTCATGGCCATCTTACGTGGCCCGGCCTCTTTCAGATTGCAGCGCGCGGCGGCGCCCTGAATCCATCTACCGGAACAGCAGCAACGCACAGAGCGTTGACCGGATCAGCGAGGTCGTGGTCGATCCGATGATCAGGTTGCGGATGCGCGAGTGTCCGTACGCGCCCATGATCAACAGATCGGCCGCCTCCCGCTCGATTGCTTCGGCGATCACGCGCTCCGCCTGCCCCGGCTGGGTCCGAGCCTCTGCTTCATAGCCGGCCTCCGTCAGACGCCTGACAGCCGCCTCGCCGGCCCGTGCCAGTTCCGATCCTGGATCGGTCGCACTGAGCACCGTAATGTGCGGCCGCTCGGACAGGGGACGGGCAACCAGGCTGTCGAGCGCCTTGCCCGCGCTGACGCCATCATCGAACGCAAATACAGCCTTGCGGATGGGCTTGAACGCCCGGTTGGCGATCAGCACCGGCCGATGCACGGCCCGCACGACGCGCTCGAGGTTCGAACCGAGGTGCAGCTTCTCAAAGTCCGCTCCTTCGCCGCGCTTGCCCATCACGATCAGATCGCCCGCCCGCTTGACCAGCGAGTCCGCAATTTCGCCGTGGCGCAGCGCTAGGCTCACATGTTCGACGCCCTGGCGTTCGAGGCGCAGCTGGGCCGGATCCAGGATCGCCCGCCCGCGTTCCTTCGCCAGGTGCGCCGCCTTCGCATCATGCGCCGCGAGGTTTTCCAGCAGGGAGGACCGTGCGCCAAGGCCAATCGCCCCGGACAGGTCCGGCGGCATCTTGCCCAGTTGCTGAGGGCTCAGCACATGCAGCAATTCAATGTCGCCGCCATACTGGCGCGCCGCCCAGGCGGCATGGTCACAAACGCTGTGGGTGTAGACCGAGCCATCGATCAAGGCGAGGATATGGGTCATTGCGAAGTCCTTCCTAATGACCAAGCAGCTTTTCGAGCGCGCCCGGTTTGTCATGGATGGCAAGTTTGTCGACGATCGTTTCGCTCGCTTCATTGAGGCCCAGGATCTCGACCTTTGCCCCCTCACGCCGGAACTTCAGTACGATCATGTCGAGCGCCGCAACGCTCGAGACATCCCAGATATGCGCCGCGCTGACATCAATCACCACCTCGTCGAGGGCCTCCTTGATGTCGAACGCCGCCGTGAAGGCTTCAGCGGACGCAAAGAAGACCTGTCCCTCCACCGTGTAGCGGCGGCGGCGCCCATCCTCCGACAAAGCCGAGGAGACGCGAAACACCTGCGAGATTTTGCCCGCGAAAAACACCGCTGACAGTAGGACGCCGATCAGGACGCCAATCGCGAGGTTATGGGTGAACACGACACCGGCGACCGTGGCCAGCATGACCGCCGATGCGCTGCGCGGATGTTGGCGCAGGTTCCGGATCGAGGACCAGCTGAACGTGCCGATCGACACCATGATCATGATCGCAACCAGCGCCGCCATCGGGATGCGGCTGACCCAGTCGCCGATCACGAGAATCATCAGCAGAAGGAATATACCCGCAGACAGCGTCGACAAACGCCCCCGCCCCCCGGACTTGATGTTGATGATCGACTGGCCGATCATCGCGCAGCCAGCCATCCCGCCGAAGAACCCGGCCACGCCGTTGGCAAGGCCCTGGCCGATGCATTCACGGTTGCGGTCGCTGGGCGTGTCGGTCAACTCTTCCACGATGGATGCGGTCATCAGCGACTCAAGCAGGCCGACAATGGCAATCGCGAGGGAGTAGGGGAAAATGATCTGCAGCGTCTCGAAGGTCAACGGAATCTGCGGGATAAGAAACATCGGCAACGACGAAGGCAACTCGCCCATGTCGCCGACCGTGCGCACATCGAGGCCCATGCCGATGGCCAGCGCCGTCAAGGCGACGATGCAAACGAGCGGCGACGGGATCACCCGGGTCAATTTGGGGAAGATGTAGATGATGGCGAGCCCGAGCGCGACCATCGGGTAGGTCAGCAACGGAACTCCGATCAGTTCGGGAATCTGCGCCATGAAAATCAGGATCGCGAGTGCGTTGACGAAGCCGGTGATGACCGAGCGCGACACGAACCGCATGAGCTGGCCGAGCTTCAGCACTCCGGCCCCGATTTGAAGAAGCCCCGCCAGCACGGTTGCGGCAAACAGATATTCGAGGCCGTGGTCCTTGACGAGCGTGACGAACAGGACGGCCGTCGCCGCCGTCGCGGCCGAGATCATCCCGGGCCGGCCGCCGGCGATTGCGGTGACAACCGCGATACAGAACGAAGCATACAGGCCGATCTGCGGATCAACCCCGGCAATGATCGAAAAGGCAATCGCTTCGGGTATGAGCGCCAGCGCCACCACGAGCCCGGCGAGCAGGTCGCCGCGAATATTGAAAAGCCACGTCTCTTTGAAAGACTGGAAACTGAAAGTCGGCATCGGGGAACAATCCGGATTGAGCGGCGGGCTCCTACTGCCGGGTCCGGGCCCAGCAGGCGACTCCAAGCCGACGCTGAAAGATCAAGCGCGGCGAAGGACAAAGGCCATGCTGCAGCGCACCAAGCTGCGGGCTAAGGCATTTCAGATGCGGAGGCAAGGAGCGCGAGCCTTTAGCTCGGGATGCGAGACTGGAGCGGGTACACGGGATCGAACCGAGATAGCTAGCTTGGAAGGCTAGTGCATTACCATTATGCTATACCCGCCCGTCAGGGCCGCGAAAGCGGCGGCATTGGCGGGGTGGTGGACGCCAATGGAGCCACTTAGAACCAGCAAACGCCGCAGAAACTGCTGATCTTGTGACCACTCTGGCCGAGTGGGACACAAAACTGAAGGCGACATGCCCCGATTTCGGGGGGCCGTCAACATGACGACCCACACGACCGATTTGGCATCGACCTTCACTCATTCAGAGAAAACGTCCGCAAGAATGCGTGACGCTCCCTCACAGCCGAAACGACCCGCACCCTTTTCCATACGGCTATCTCCCGTCGAGCGGAAACAACTTGAAGATGAGGCTAATGGCGAGAGCCTTGGCACGTACATCAAACGCAAAGTGCTGGGTGCTCCTCCCATGCGCTACCGCGCATCTGTCGCCGACAAAGCGGCGCTGGGTCAAATTCTAGCGCTACTTGGCCAGTCGCGTATTGCGAATAATCTTAATCAACTGGCCCATGCCGCCAATCTGGGCATCCTTGAGCAAACCCCCGAGGAACAGGCGGAACTCGCCTTTTGCCTCGCGAGCATCGCTCAGATGCGCGGCCTTCTGATCCAATCGCTCGGCCTAAAGGACGGAGGCCCGCGATGATCATCAAGGCATCCCAACGCGGCGGCGGCGCGAACCTAGCGGTACACCTACAACGCACCGACGATAATGAGCATGTGCTCATTCATGAACTGCGCGGGTTTGTAAGCGACGACCTCCACGGCGCATTCAAAGAGGTGGACGCGGTTCGGCGCGGCACGAAATGCCAGCAGTATCTCTTCTCGGTCAGCTTTTCCCCGCCTGAAACTGCAAGCCTGACAGAAGACCAATTCGTGTCGGCCATTGAACGCGTCGAGCAAACGATGGGGCTGGAAGAGCAGCCCCGCGCGGTTGTCTTCCATGAAAAGCATGGGCGAAGACATGCGCACGCCGTGTGGTCGCGCATCGATGCGCAAACCATGACGGCGCGTCCCCTGTCCTTTTTCAAATCCAAACTGCGCGATGTCTCGCGCGAGTTGTTTCTGGAACATGGTTGGAAGATGCCGAGCGGGTTGGTGAACACAGCGGAGCGTGATCCTACAAATTTCACTCTTGCCGAATACCAAAAAGCCAAACGCCAAAGCGTTGATCCCAGATGGATCAAACAGGCTGTGCAGGATGCCTGGGCGACTTCGGATAGCCGCAAGGCTTTTGAAAATGCGCTCCAAGGGCGCGGGATATATCTCGCCAAGGGCGATCGGCGCGGCTTCGTCATCGTTGATCATGATGGAGATGTTCACGCGCTCGCACGAACACTCGACCTAAAGGCAAAAGCTATCGGCGCACGCTTGGGCGATCCAAGCGATCTTCGCGACGTTGCGGCAACGCAAAAAGACATTGCGGCGCGCATGACACCCGCGATCCGCAAACATATAGCGGCGTCGCGGACGAAGTTTCAGGAAAAATCCGCAACGCTCGCACATGCCAAGATGGAGATGACGCATCGCCACCGCGATGCGCGTACAAAACTCGAAACGCGGCACAAACAGAAATGGATTGAAGAAACGAAACAGCGTCAGGCCCGCATACCGCGTGGCCTGCGCGGCCTGTGGAGTTTCTTTTCTGGCCGCACCGCGGAAATCAAACGGCAAAATGAAGCCGAGGCGCGCGCCTCCCAGCTACGACAAGCGCAAGAGCGTCAAAGTTTGATTGATCGCCAGCTCACAGAGCGGCGCTCTTTGCAGGAAAAATTCAAGGAGCTGCGCTCGCGTCAAGCAGCGCAGCTATTGGATCTGCGCCGCGACATCGGCCGCTACCTCCAACTCGCCCGCTCCGCCGAACATTCCCGCCATCAAGATCGCAGCCGAAGCCGCGAACGGAGGATCGAGCCTTGAAAAAGAAACTGACGCTTTCGGGCATGATGCAGGGAACGCTGACGGCGATCCATCTATACAACGCCCTCTGCCCCCCTGAATTCATCGAGCCGCAAGCACCTCCCCCGCCTGACCCCATGGCAGGGTTGGCAGATGCCAATGAACTGGTGCGCTACGCCATGCAACAAGGCGCGTTCTATCTTGGCAAAGCCCATGAGGATCACGGCGTCTCGTTCAATGTTGGAATCCATGATGATCGTCACATCTTCATTGCGGCGGGCAACCGCTCGGGCAAAGGACTGACGCTTGGCATCCCCAATCTGATCGCGTGGCCTGGGCCTGTCTTTGTCATCGATCCCAAGGCAGAAGCCGCCAGCATCGTGGGCCTTCGCCGCGCTACCCGATCAAGCGCGATAGGTACGGGAACGAGCGTTCGGCACTTTGTCGATCAGAATGTCGCGATCCTCGATCCGTTCGAACAAACACGCGGACCCGCCCGTGCGTTCAGGGTGCGATATAATCCGCTCAAAGACATCGATCTCGCAATTGGCGGCGGCGTGCGCTCCATCTATGCCGCCGCTGAGGCGCTTATTCACACAGAGCAAGGCACAGGCGCGCACTTTGCAGAAACCGCAGAGACATTAATCGCGGGCGTGATTGAAGCGCTCAAAGTCAAAGAGCCAATCGGCAAGCAAACTCTTCCCTATATGCGCTCGATGCTCATCGCGGGTTTCGATGATCTGCTGTTCTATCTATCGAGCACCGACACTGCAGCGGGTCTTGCCAGAGAAGCTGCCGCGATCATGGCCGAAGTGGGCCCCAATGAATGGGGATCGTTCCGATCCACATTATCGCGCAGCCTGAAATGGCTCGCCGAACCGCAGATGCAAGATCATCTGGCTGAGTCCGGCTTCTCGCTCAAAGATGCGGTGCAATCGGGGGCGTCCATCTTTGTGGCATTACCGCCCACCGAAGTGCACATGTTTCGGAGTTGGCTTCGCCTGATCGTTCGGATCGGGCTTGATGCCAAAGTCGCTCAAGGGATCAATCAGCAAGGCATCCAAACGCTTTTCTTGCTGGATGAATTCGCAGCCCTCGGGCCTTTGAAAATCATCGAGCAGAGCGCGGGCTTTCTGGCAGGCTACGGCATCAAGCTCGTGCCCGTCATTCAAAATATCGGACAGATCAAAAACCTCTACGCCAAAAACTGGGAAACCTTCCTCGGCAATGCCGGCGCGATCATCGCTTTTGGCCTGAATGACGGTGAAACCGAAAAGTACATTTCGGATCGCCTGGGCCGCATTCTGATCGATGAAACTGGTCGGTCTTTTTCAAGCGGGATAAACGGCCAGGCTATCGGCGGCGGTCTCAATACGGGGCACAGTCAGAGCACCGCGCGGCACGAGCGCGCGATCCGTCTTCCCAATGAAATCCACCACCTCGGCGCACGCGAACAAATGCGTGCCTTTGTCATTCCTGCCAGTGGGCGCGGCTTCACTATTCGCCGCCAACCCTACACAGCGCTCGGCGCAGGTCTGTTCGATTCCCCTGACTTCATCGCGAAGTGGGAGGCCGCGCATTGGTCCTCCCAATCATCAACCCACCCTGCCCTGTAAAGGAGAAACCGATGGGCTACGCCGTCATATCCGCCCCTGTGTTCGCTGCGATGTTTGGTTTCCACCAAGCATTCGGCTGGGACTACGTAACGATTATCGCTGTGATGGTTGGATTAGTTGTCATTCCATCATTCATCGCCGACAAGTTTCTTGCTCCGACGACCAAGGCGTATTTCGATGAGTCCGAGGCCGTTAACTGGAAGCTGCTTGGAGGCTGGGTCGCATTTGCGCTGATTATTTACACGATCAGCGACACGCCCTTTCATCGCCACGCCTTCAATGAATTCACAGCCTTCGCTGGTCTGTGGTGGTCGTGCTTTCCCCATTACTGCGCGTTGATCGTCCTGCTTGATCGCATCTTCCACGTGTTCGATAAAAAGGCGTGCGCGGTGAAGCCATTGAGCCGTCCACAGGCCCACATAGTAACTGACGAGCCTGCCGAGGATGACCAGTCCTTCGGCTTCAATCTCGAACGCTTTAAAGATGAGACACGGCACTGATGTTGGAAAGAGCGTGGGACTCTAAGTCATCCCGTTCAACGGCTTCGCCGTCCTCCGCTTCGCTGCGGCCTTCGGTGATCGCGATGACTTAGAGTCCCGATGGAAAAAGAACGATCCGTTAAAAGAGTATTCTTATGAAAAGAGAAGAAAGATTCTTCTGGACAAGAACCCTGATTTAGTTCTTGTTTTGTTCCCATGCATGATTATTCAACGAAATACAGAGGCGCGGTCTTTTTCGGGCTAGGACTGGAAGAAGCGGCCGATCAGTACGGTAAGCGCGATGCGTTCAAGGTACTCACCGACGCTGCGGCCAAAACCTTCGAGCAAGATGTGCGTGGAGAGCCTATCGATCACGCCCTTTCCTACCTCGCTCGTTTTGATACCCGCACGCAGCCCTATAAGAATTTCAGGCTCGCACTCGACATTGCGGACGCCCAGGAGCGTTACTTTGCGGTGCGCAACGCGCTGGTGCGCATTCGCCTGTGCGTGGCAGGCGAATAGCAGCATCAACAGTCGAACAAATCGCGTTGGATCGAAAGCAGCTCGTCGATCCAGACAAGATGACCGAACTCATTGAATAGATGATTGTGCTTGAGCCAGACGGCGGTGAACGGATCAGACCACATGTCGAATTCGTCGGCAGGCGATGCGTTGCGGATTTCGCATATCACAGAGCGATACCGCGCTAGATCGAAGCGTAACCGATCGACGGTTTGTCGGCGTAAGGCGCGAAGATCTTCAGAGCGGCGCGGCTCACAGCGAGAGTCTGCCAACGCGATTTCGTGCCGAAGATATCCGCGATACCCTTCCCGCTTGACCTCTGCGAGTATCTGCTTTGGTGTGAGAGGTCTCCCGCCGAGGCGGTAATACCAAGAATGGCCAGGAGAGTAGTCCGTGTGAGAAAGAGGCGCGCTCATTGCGCACCCCCGTTCTCATCGGCCTTGGGTTTGCGGATCACGATCTCGCCCGTCATTGGCAGGGCGTTGAGGCGGATGGTGAAGCCTTCCCCGTCTGCGTTGGCCCAGGCGGCTCCGATACGATCAAAGTAGGATTTCTCACCAATCTTTCTGACCACATAGGCGATGTGGCTTGGGGATTTGGATTGCTTTGTCATCTGTTCGTCCTTTCGTTGGGCGGCCGGATTGACCTGAGCCCCAATTGGTCCCGCATTTGAATAGAGAGTCTGTCGCAATGGAGACAGACGATGCGAAAGAGTAAATTCACCGACGAACAGATCATCGCAATCCTGGCTGAACAGGAGCGTGGCATGGCCACGGCAGACGT
>JBGSOU010000112.1:0-1975 GCA_041739025.1 Hyphomonas sp. | reverse complement strand
TGGCCGCGTTGCCCGGGCTTGCCCGATGGCCGGCAGGGCAAACACCGCTGCGGCCAGAAGGCCAAGCGCCATCGCCTTCGCCAGTTCGCCCGGATAGAGTCCGAGCTGCTGCGGCAAGGGAATGGCGTTGCCTGCAAAAAGTGACAGCAGAAAGGGCGCCGCCGCCCCGAGGGCCGTGCCGGCCAAGGTGCCGGCCAGCGCCAGTGCGCCGAGCTGCATCAGGTAGGCCGCACGGATCGTGCCGGCATCTGCGCCGAAAACTTTCAGCACGGCAATCGACTGTGTCCGGGCTTCGAGGAAAGAGGATGTCGCCTGTGCCACGCCGACCCCGCCCGCGACCAGCGCGGCAATGCCGATCACTGCGAGAAAACTGTTCAGCGTGTTCAAGAGGTCCTGCAAACCGTCGATGGCGTCTTCAGGGCCGCGAAGGCGCGCGCCGTCTTCGGAAAAGTCAGTATAGAAACGGGTCCGGGCGTCTTCGAACGTCTGCCCGGGTTTGAACAGGATCCGCGTGCTGGCCCGGAACAATTGCCCGGTTGTCAGCCGGCCGGCCGCCGCCATCGCCTCAAGCGACACCATCGCTTCCGGACCGAACGTCCCCAGCGTTCCGATCCGGTCCGGCACCGCATCCAGCCGCGCCGTAATGACCGCTTCAACCGGACCAAGGTCTACCGCGTCGCCAACTGCCACATCGAACCGGTCGAGGAAGGACTGGCTGACCACAGCGCCCCATCGGCCGTTCTGCTGCGCCAAAGCGTCTCCGATATCGGCTGCACCACCCGACAGTGTCACCCTTCCCAGAAGGGGATATCGTCCGTCCACGGCGCGAATGTCCACCTGCGCCCGCGTTTCGCCGGCTGCGCCCATCACGTCGAGCGACACGCTTTCGGAGGTCGTGCCCAGGCTTTCGGCAAATGCGCGCTCTAGTGCGCTCGGCAATCGCTGCGCGGTGGTGAATTGGGCATCCGCGCCCAGAAGGTTGCGCGCTTCTCCGGCCACGCCGCGCGAAAACGTCTGCGTCACCGACCCTGCTGCCGCAATGGCTGCCGTTCCGAGCGCGAGGCACGCGAGATAGATCCAGAATCCCTTGATCCCGCCTGAGAGTTCGCTCCAGGCCAGCTTCGCCGAAACGCTGTTCATACGATGTGCCCGTCGCGCATGTGGACAATCCGCCCGGCGCGGGCCGCCAGTTCGGCGTCATGCGTGACGATCACAAGGGTCGCCTTGCGCGCCCTGGCGATGGAGAACAACAAGTCCGCGACGACACGCCCGCTCTCGGCGTCGAGGTTGCCGGTGGGTTCGTCAGCAAACACGAGGGCAGGATCCGATGCCAGCGCCCGCGCCACCGCCACCCTTTGCCGCTCGCCGCCCGACAATTGCCCCGGATAATGCAGCCGCCGGTGCGACAGCCCGACGGCGTCGAGCGCCTCGTTGGCACGCTGATCCACCCGGTCCAGCCGCGCAATCTCGAGCGGGGCGCGGACATTGTCGTAGGCCGTCATCGTGTCCAGCAGGTGGAAGGACTGGAACACCATGCTCACCCGTCCGCGGCGCAACTTCGCCAGTTGGTCTTCGCCATAGGCCTCGATGCGTTCGCCCAGCAGCGTGACTTCACCCTTGCTCGCCCGTTCCAATCCCGCCGCAACGGCAATCAGGGACGACTTGCCCGACCCTGACGGGCCGACAATCGCGACGCTTTCGCCTTCCTGCGCGCTGAAATCGAGCCCCTTCAGGATATCCAGCGGTCCGTTTGCCGCCGGGAAGGTCAGCCAGACGCCGGTCAGTCGGAGGGCTTCAGTCATTCGCGAACACTTTCTGTTGATGGCGGTGCACATTGTCAGTCCGGGACACGCTGTCTATCGGTAAGTATGAACTCGTTCCTGCCTGTCCGTCTGCAAGGCCTGAAGCGCAGTCTTTTGGCGTGTGCCTTCGGCTGCGCGTTTCTGGTGTCGGCTTGCGGCGCTCCGGCCGCGCC
>JBGSOU010000030.1:0-3356 GCA_041739025.1 Hyphomonas sp. | reverse complement strand
GGGCCGCTTCGGCCCCGGCCAGGGCTGCGCGGGCGCCTTCAAGGCGCGCTTGCGCCTGCGCCACGTCGGTGCGGGTGACCACGCCGACTTCAAACCGGTCTTCCGCCGCGCGGACCTGTTCGCTGGTCACTTCGACATTGTTCTGCCGAATCGCAACCGTTTCGCGGTCGCGGCGCACGTCGACATAGGCGGTGATGACATCAAGGATCAGGTCCTGCCGGGCGGCGTCGAAGGTCCGGTCGGCCGAATCAATGCCGGCCCGGGCTTGACGGATGCCGGCCGAGATCTTGCCGCCGGTGTAGAGGGGCTGGACCGCCTGCAGCTGCGCGCTGGCGGATGGGCTCTGGCCTGTACCGGTGGTGAAGAAAGAGGTCGTGTCGGTGGATTCATAGCCGCCGCTGCCCGACAGGTTCACGCGCGGGAGCGCCGCAGACCGGGCAAGATCGAGGTTTTCTCGAGCAATATCCGTGCGGTAGCGTTCGATTTCGAGCTGCGGGTTGGTTGCGAATGCGGCGGAAACCGCATCCTGAAGCGTTTCGGCTTGCGCCGGGGCGCCAAGCAGGAGGCTGGACAGGCTCACGCTGATCAGAAGCGGCAGGGTGTAGGCGCGCATTGGGTGTCCCTCGACTAGTCACTGGTAATATAGGGGCAGCTCCACAGAAGGTGAACAGTGTTCACCTTGCAGCAGAGTCGCACATGCGCCGTGTCTAGCGGTCAGAAGCTAAAGGTCGGTTTCCGGTCGAACGCGGCAAATCGTGGCGGGCAGGCATCGAAGCCTTCCCGCGCCGCGAGCGTGTCACCGGCTTTGGTGAACACCTTGCCCCGGCCCATGCCGCCGGGCTGCGCCATCACGGCCACCAGCCGGCCGCCATCGCGCAGCTGTCCGGCCCAGCTGTCCGGCAGGACTTCGATCATCCCGGCAATATAGATGACATCAAACGGCGCCTGTTCCGGCAAGCCCTTGGCCAGCGGGCCTTCGACGGGGGCGGCCCGGTCGATCCCGATGGCGGCAAAGCGCTGCGACATCGCATCGACCAGTGCAGCGGTCTCTTCGAGGGCGAGCACGGTATCGGCCAGCTGGCTGATCAGGGCGGCTTCGTAGCCCGCGCCGGCGCCGACCACGAGCACCACGTCCGATGGCTGGATCGCGGCCAGCTTGATCAGCTTCGCCGTATCGCGGGGGGTCCACAGCGCGCGGCCGGGCGAGGTGGTGATTTCAAGTTCGGAATACGCCACGCCCTTGCGGGCATTCGGGACGAACACTTCG
Organism: Hyphomonas sp.; assembly: GCA_041739025.1. Taxonomy (GTDB): domain Bacteria; phylum Pseudomonadota; class Alphaproteobacteria; order Caulobacterales; family Hyphomonadaceae; genus Hyphomonas. Next base: position 2,089 of record JBGSOU010000030.1, on the reverse strand, counting down.
CGCGGCGTGCGCAGGAAGGCGGAGACGATCCGCGGCTCGGTCACATCATCGGGACGGATCTGGCTGTCCACCATGATCTCACGGGCTTTGTCGAAATCCATGCGAGTCACTTCCGTTTGCGAGGGCCGGTTGTCAGCGCCATGTATCATGACCGTGCGCCGGTGCAATCTTGCCGGCGCGGCGAATTTAGCCTGCGCGCCCCGATTGTCTCGATCGGCAAGCCTTGCTAGGGACGGCGCCACTGCCTGAGGCTCCATGGCGGAGTGGTGACGCAGCGGATTGCAAATCCGTGCACCCCGGTTCGATTCCGGGTGGAGCCTCCAGACACTCCCCGCAACACGTGAGGACTGGCGCGCACAGGCTGTCTGTAAACAGCGGTGCCGCAATTTGTTTCAAACCGTTAACTTCGAATTAACCATATCGGGCGACGGTGTGCATGTCTTCTTTGGAGACACCCACCATCACCCAACGCCTTTGGCGGGAGCTCACGCTCCCGCCGTTTTTCTGTTCGGGGGAGGGTTTCCGGAAACATTCCATAAATTGTGCAGACGCCGCACTTAGGCACTTGAACAGGGAGCGCGGTCTGCGATTCCCCCGTCTCCGGCTATTCCGTGAGAGCTCAGTTGGTAGAGCAGGCGACTGTTAATCGCCCGGTCGCAGGTACGAGTCCTGCTCACGGAGCCACTTTTCCCGAGACAATTCAGGTCAGCCGGTGGTGGGCCCGGTTACAGGCCCAGCCAGGTCGCGGTCCAGAAGGTGATGCCGGCGGCGATATAGGCCCGCGCAACCAGGTACCCGACGATCAACGCCGTCCAGCGCCAGGAGTTGGTCTCGCGCCGGGCCACCGCGAGGCTCGCCAAGCATTGCGGCGCGTAGACATACCAGGCGAGGAAGGCGAGGGCGGTGGGCAGCGACCAGGCCGATTGCAGCACGCTCGCCAGTCCCGCTTCATTCGGCCCCTGCAGGGCGTACACGGTGCCCAGCGCGCCGACGGCCACTTCGCGCGCTGCAAGGCCCGGCACCAGCGCCATGGCGATCTCGAGGTTGAACCCGATGGGCTTCAGCACGGGTTCGAGCAGCGAACCGAGCATGCCCGCGAAGGATCCGCGGATGCCGTCCTCGGACGCCGGATAGCTCGCCAGGAACCAGAGCACGACCGACACGGTGAAGATCACCGTTCCCGCCCGGCGCAGGAACGCCCAGCCGCGCGAAAAGAGATTGATCGCGAAGTCCTTGAGGTCCGGCATCTTGTAGCTCGGCAGCTCCATCAACAGGGCTTGCGGCGGGCCTTTCGTCACGGTGCGCTTCAGTACGAAGGCCACGACCACCGCGCTGACGATTCCGGCCGCGTAGAGGGCGAACATCACGAGGCCCTGCAGTCCGAACGGCCCGACCTGCGTGGGTGGAATGAAGGCAGAGATGATCAGCGTGTAGACCGGCAGCCGCGCCGAACAGGTCATCAGCGGGGCCACCATGATCGTGGTCAGCCGGTCGCGTTCATTCTCGATGGTCCGCGCCGCCATCATGCCGGGAATGGCGCAGGCAAAGCTCGACAGCAGCGGGATGAAGGCCCGGCCATTCAGCCCGACGCGCAGCATGATCTCGTCCATCAGGAACGCCGCCCGCGCCATGTATCCGGACGCCTCGAGCAGCAGGATCAGCGCAAACAGGATGACGATCTGCGGCAGGAAGATGATGACGCTCCCAACCCCGGCAATGATCCCGTCCGTGATCAGGCTGCGCAGCCAGAAGTCGGGCATCGAAGCGCTGATCCAGCCGCTGATGGCGCCGACACCGGCTTCGATGGCGTCCATCGGCGCCGTTGCCCAGCTGAACACGGCCTGGAACATCAGGAACAGCATCGCCGCAAGGATGAACGGCCCGGCGATCTTGTGCAGCACCACGCGGTCGATCGCCCGGGTTGCCCGGTTGATGACAGGTTCGGCGAGAATGACGTCGCGGGCGATCTCGCGCGCTTCGCGCTGCAACGATTTGAGATCGTTTGAGACAGGTTCGTGCACCGGGCGGGAGGCCCAGGCGTCCGAAGCGAGAGCCGCGTCCAGCCGTTCGAGCAGGGCAGCGCGCCCGC
>JBGSOU010000029.1:0-5393 GCA_041739025.1 Hyphomonas sp. | reverse complement strand
CTCGAGAAGATCCGCAAGGTTCTCAAGATCGCGAAAGAGCCGATCTCGCTGGAAACCCCGATTGGCGACGACGAGGATTCAAACCTCGGCGACTTCATCGAGGACAAGATGGCGCTGCTTCCGGTGGACGCGGCCATCCAGTCGAACCTGCGCGAGACAACCACCCGCGTGCTCGCCTCGCTCACCCCGCGTGAGGAACGCGTGCTGCGCATGCGCTTTGGCATCGGCATGAACACCGACCACACGCTGGAAGAAGTCGGCCAGCAATTCTCGGTCACCCGCGAACGCATCCGCCAGATCGAAGCGAAGGCGCTGAGGAAACTCAAGCACCCGAGCCGGAGCCGGAAGCTGCGAAGCTTCCTGGATACTTGATCCAAACGACAAAGGGCGGCTCAAAAGGCCGCCCTTTTTATTCCGGAACGGCCGGCCATTCCGGATGGATACCAGCATCTTCGGATCGGCATCCTCCGAGACAACTCGAATCAACCCCCGAAGCAGCTCAACATTCGGGCACTGATCGATAGGCGCGCGTTGGAGGGTCATTCCAAAATCCCAACCGTGCGATCGGGCGCCTGACGAAACCAGCCGCCTCAGTTCGTTTAGGGCTTCGGCACACTCGTCCGGGACGTGAGCGTATCGGTAGATATTCAGCTCGGCGAGCAGGGCGGGGTTCGTTTCCGGTCTTGTGTTCTGGAAAGCGCGCACCAGCGTTGCCAGTCCCTCTGCTCGGTCTCCGCGTCCCAACAAGAGTTGCGCATAATTGCCGAGATTGTCTGCGTCGTTGGGATCGGCGTCGATGGCGCGTTTGTAGAAGGCTTCTGCGGCGTCCATGTCCTTGCGCTCGTCGCACAGGAAATTGGCATAGTTGCCGAGATTGTTTGCGTGGCCCGGATCGGCGTCGATGGCGCGTTTGTAGAAGGCTTCTGCGGCGTCCATGTCCTTGCGCTCGCTGCGCAGGAAAATGGCATAGTTGCCGAGATGGGTGGCGTTGCTGGGATCGGCGTCGATGGCGCGTTTGTAGAAGGCTTCTGCGGCGTCCATGTCCTTGTGCTCGCTGCGCAGAAAATTGGCATAGTTGCCGAGATTGTTTGCGTGGCCCGGATCGGCGTCGATGGCGCGTTTGTAGAAGGCTTCTGCGTCGTCCATGTCCTTGCGCTCGATGCGCAGGAAACTGGCATAGTTGCCGAGATTGTTTGCGTGGCCCGGATCGGCGTCGATGGCGCGTTTGTAGAAGGCTTCTGCGTCGTCCATGTCCTTGCGCTCGCTGCGCAGGAAAATGGCATAGTTGCCGAGATTGTTTGCGTGGCCCGGATCGGCGTCGATGGCGCGTTTGTAGAAGGTTTCTGCGGCGTCCATGTCCTTGCGCTCGCTGCGCAGGAAATTGGCGTAAGTGCCGAGCAACACGCTGCTGCTCGGGTGATTTTTCAAGCCTTCTTTGAAGATTACTTCTGCTTCATCGAGGGACGACTTGATCAGGCCGTAGGCCTTGAGCGCGTATTGCCGGTCAGACGACAATGACGTTTCCGCCGTACGAGACGCAGCTTTCAGCGCTTCCTCCGTTTCTGGCTGCGGCGACGTGGTGCCGTTCTTTTGCTGTGTTTCATAGGCTGAGTAGTACTCGTTGTACCGCTGCATCCAGGCCGATTCGCTGATCAGTGCGAGGCCAAGCTGCCCGCGCACGAGGTGCATCAGAGAATCAAAGTCAGTATGATCGACGCGCGTGGCGTTGACCCTCTCCAGCCAGTTTGTCATATCCGTACAAGGATCATGTTGTCCTATCCAGTAAACAGGATGAGACAGGCCTCGATTTGAGAACGCAGACAGGAAATTGCAGACGCTTCGATCATTTCCGCCATAGCCGACGAAAACGATCGCGCTATCCTGAAGCATCGTTCTCAGAATGTCGGAAATTGATGCATTGAAGTCGCTTGTTTCGGCGGCAAGATTTTTCGGGTCGAGCAGCGCATCGCCGTGGAGCTTTATGATCTTGGGCCTCGTCGACCGGACGTTGACGTAGCGGGCCAATGCTTCGTGGGCGACAATGAGTGGCCTGTTTTTGCGGTCGCCGTAAAGATAGACAGCGTCAGCGATCAGGTCATCAAAATTCGTCGTCAGAACCGTATTGCAGTTTTGACTGAACTCGCTCGCGGAAATTATCTGCGCCAGCGTTCCATAGCCGTAGGACGGCTCGCCCCTCGAACAGATGCGCTCGATTTCTTGCTGCCGTTCTCCCGGTGAGGGGTGAAGTCGCCCGAAGACGGCGGAGTAGTGGGCGGCGGGGTTCTTCGCATCGAAGTCCGGGAATTGCGCCTTTGTCCAATCTTCGAACGTGCTTTCGTGTCCTTCAACGTCGTGAAGCTCCTGCAGCCAACGCAGTGTGAGTGCGCCAGCGGCAGGAATCTTAGACGAGATCGAACAGCCAGCGCCCAGGAACCAGGTCACGGACGCATTCTGTTCGGCCACACGCTTTTTGAATCGCCTGGCGAACTCGGTAACTGATATCGTTTTCATTCTTGAATTGATTGCATCGGGGATACTGAAACTCAATGTCTTCGGCGTCTTCGCGCACAGGTTTTCTAACGCCTCCTCCGCGCTCGCCCCACGTATCTTGACAAACTTTGCCAAAATCGCGAGTCTCCCCTCAAAGGAGCCCCGCCATGGCCACGATGAACATCTCCCTGCCGGACCAGATGAAAGCCTGGGTCGAAGCGCAAACCGAGGATGGCAAATACGCCAACTCCTCCGACCTGATCCGCGACCTGATCCGCCGCGAACAGATCAAGCAGGAGAAGATCGCGGCGATGCAGGTCCTTCTCGATGAGGGCGAGGCCGGCGGTTACGTCGAGATGTCTATCGAAGAGATTTTCCAGACGGTCCGGGCGCGGGCTGGCCTGTGAATGTACGGATTTCGCAACAGGCGACTGCCTGTCAGCAGGCGATGAACGAAGCTTTCCGGTTCATTGCCGAATTCCCGAACGCAAATCGGGTTCGCGCGGAGTTTGCAAAACCGTATCGCATCCATCGCCACCAGGCGCACTTGATTATCTATCGAGTGGAGGATGACGCGGTGCATATCACCCGCATCCGCCATGGACGGGAAGACTGGAACCCGAACAGCTGACGCTGCGCCGCCGCGAGGATATTCAGGATTTATTCTTGCGTGTCAGGTAACTACCGCGCGCGCCGGGCGTTGTTCCGCAGCAAATCCCGACTCCAAGCCGCCCCACCTCAAGCCAGGACCTGTGCCCATGCGCGTGAAGATCGACGCTTCACTCTCCTACCACTTTGCCGAGGCCGCGGATGTCGTGCTGGCGCTGGAGGCGATCCGGGCGGAGGATCAGCGGGTCGTCTCGGACCAGCTGACACTCTCGCCGATGAGCCCGCTGACGCTCGCCCAGGGTCCGGAGCTGATGGGCCGGCGGCAGTGGACCACGGCCAGCGGCGACGTGACAATCCGGTATCAGGCGCTCGTCGATGTCACGCGCGGGCCTGTCAACATCTCGGGCCTCTATGTGCCGCTCCGGCGCGACCTGCCGCATGACGTGATTACCTACCTGATGCCGAGCCGGTATTGCGAGTCCGACCGGCTCGCGCCGTTTGCCGAGAGCCAGTTTTCCTCCGGCGCGCAGGGCGGGGACCAGGTGTTGGAAATGGCGGCCTGGATCTACGAGAACTTCGAATATGCCCCCGGCGTCAGCGATGCGACGACCACGGCCACCGACAGCTTCCTGATGCGTCGCGGGGTCTGCCGGGACTTTGCCCATACGCTGATCAGTTTCTGCCGCGCGGTCGGCATCCCGGCGCGCATGGTCTCGGCCTATGCGCCGGGGATCAACCCGCCGGATTTCCATGCGGTCGTCGATGTCTGGCTCGACAATGGCTGGCATCTGATCGATCCGACACGGCTGGCGGCCGAAGACAGTCTCGTGCGCATCGCCGTGGGACGGGACGCGACCGATATCAGCTTCATGACAATCTTTGGCGCCGCCACGCTGGTCCGCCAGCACGTTGACGTGTCAGTCGCCGCGCCGGACGCCGTGTTCAGTTGAAGGTGTCACACTGGTTCGGATCGCCGGACGTGTAGCCGCGCCCGAGCCATTCCATCCGCTGGGCGGCGGTGCCGTGGGTGAAGCCTTCCGGCGTCACCTTGCCGGTCATCCGCTTCTGGATCATGTCGTCGCCGATGGCCTGCGCCGTTTTCAGGCCTTCCTCCATGTCGCCGCGTTCCAGCGCCACGGCGCCGCCGGACACGTCCGCCGCGCGGGCGGCCCAGACGCCGGCATAGCAATCGGCCTGAAGTTCCAGCGCGATGGAATACTGGTTCGCCTCCTGCTGGTTGCGGGCGGAGGCCTGCGCCTGGCGCACCTGCTCGGAGGCGCCGGTCAGCGTCTGCACATGGTGGCCGAACTCGTGCGCAATGACATAGGCGCGGGCGAAGTCTGCGCCGGAAGCGCCGAGCTTGGTTTCCATCTCCTGCCAGAAGGAGAGATCGAGATACACGGTCTGGTCCGGCGGGCAGTAGAAGGGGCCCATCGCCGCCTGGCCGAAACCGCAGCCCGTGTTGGTGCCCTGCTCGTAGAGCACCACGGTGGGCGGCGTGTAGCCGGGCAGGGCGCCGGTCCAGACATCGTTGATGTTGGCGCCGATCACATCGACGAACAGGCCGGCCTCATCTTCGGGCGTGCCCTCGACGCCGGCCTGCTGCGCGCCGGTGACCTTGGAGGCGCCGCCCAGCACGGCCTGCGTCTGGGACGGGTCGATGCCGAACACGAAATAGCCGATCAGGGCGATGACGATGACGCCCAGACCGCCGCCTGCGGCTGCGCCGGGGCCCAGCCCGCGCCGGTCTTCCACATTGCCGCCGCGCCGTCCGCCTTGCCATTTCATCTGAAGCTCTCCCTTGAGGCAGGGGCGCCTGCCGCGCCGTCTCTGCCTCTTTTACAGGCAAGCCAGCTGCAATTGCCAGCGGCACTTGCAATGGCCTAAATCGGGTGGACCGTTCCATTCCGGAGAGTTTCAATGCGTCTCAATCAGGTGACCCTGCCGTGTACGGATTATGCTGCCAGCGTCTCCTGGTGGCAGCGCTTCGGCCTGACGCTGATTGTCGACTCGCCGCCGCGCTATGCCCGGTTCGAATGCCCGGCCGAGCCGGGAGAGGAGCCCGCGACCCTGTCGATCCACCAGGTGGACGCGCCGCAGGCGGCCGACTGGCCGGCGGTCTATTTCGAGGTCAAGGACGTCTTCATCGAGGTGGGGGGACGCTGCATGGCGGGCATCCATCCGCTGGGCGAGCCGCAGCGCGAGGACTGGCTGTGGACCGAAGCCTGGTTCCGCGATCCCGCCGGCAACCGCGTCTGCCTGTACCGCGCCGGCAAGAACCGGCGTTTCCCGCC
>JBGSOU010000457.1:0-50841 GCA_041739025.1 Hyphomonas sp. | reverse complement strand
GTCGGCGCACTGGATGCCGGGTTCGTGCCGGCCGAGGGCGGCAAGGCAACAGGTGAAATTCTTGGCGGCGGTCTGAGCACAGTGGTTCTGCTCGGGGCAGACGAAGTGGACCTTTCGGCGCTTGGGCCGGCGAAAGTGGTCTATGTCGGTTCCCACGGCGATGCCGGTGCCTCGCGCGCCGACATCGTGCTGCCTTGCGCGGCCTATTCCGAAATCCGCGCGACTTACGTGAACACCGAGGGCCGCGTCCAGATGACGACCCGCGCCGTTCAGCCGAAGGGCGAGGCCCGCGAGGGTTGGGCGATTTTCCGGGCGCTGTCGGCCCTCGCCGGCAAGCCGCTTCCTTATGACACGGCAGACGACCTGCGTGCGGTCCTGCGCGGAAAAGCCGGGGAAAACACCCCGTTTTCGGGCCGGGGCTATGCGCCGGGCGTGAAGGGCGTTGCGGCGCTTTTGGAGGGTTCAGCGCCTTCGGCCGGCGGTCTCGGCAGCGCTCCGTTCACGCGCACGGTTTCGGACTTCTATCTGACCAATCCCATCGCCCGCGCGTCGCGCACAATGGCCGAGTGTTCAGCGCTGGCGACCAGCCTAGACACCGCGATGGCAGCGGAGTAGGGCGGCGCCATGAGTAATGCCATCGAGTCTCTGGGGAGCCTTTGGGGCCCGCTTCTGGTGCTTGGCCAGATCGGTCTGTTTACCCTCGTGCTTCTGTTGTCGATTGCATTCCTGCTGTTGCTGGATCGCAAGATCTGGGCAGGGGTGATGATGCGCAAGGGGCCGAACGTGGTGGGCCCGTTCGGTCTGCTTCAGTCCTTCGCGGACTTCGGCAAGTTCCTGCTCAAGGAAATCGTGATCCCGGCTGGTGCGAACAAGTTCGTGTTCATCTTTGCGCCGATCCTGACCTGTACGCTTGCCTTCACGGCCTGGGCAGCGATCCCGGTCGCACCCGGCACGGAATCCGGCACGACCTGGGTCATCTCCAACCTGAATGTCGGCATCCTGTATCTCTTCGCGATCAGCTCTCTGGGTGTCTATGGCATCATCATGGGTGGCTGGGCCTCGAACTCGAAATACCCGTTCCTCGGCGCATTGCGCTCTGCGGCGCAGATGGTGTCCTATGAGGTGTCGATCGGCTTCGTGATCGTCACGGTTGTCCTGATGGTCGGGTCGATGAACCTCAGCGAAATCGTCGGCAACCAGGATGGCGGCATCCAGAACTGGCACGCCTTCAGCTTCCAGAATTTTCCGCTGATCATCGTCATGCTGCCGATGTTCGTGATCTTCTTCATTTCGGCGCTGGCGGAGACCAACCGTCCGCCGTTTGACCTGCCGGAAGCGGAGTCGGAACTCGTGGCCGGCTATCAGGTCGAGTATGGCTCGACGCCGTATCTTCTCTTCATGCTCGGCGAGTATCTGAACATCGTCCTGATGTGTGCGATGATGACGATCCTGTTCCTTGGCGGCTGGCATGGGCCGATCGCGCTCGGCGCCGATGCCACTGCGAACCTGCCGCCCTTGCTGCTCAGCCTGGCCGGCCTGTTTTGGTTCATGTTCAAGATCCTGTTCCTTTTCTTCCTGTTTGCGATGGTGAAGGCGATTGTACCGCGTTACCGGTACGATCAGCTGATGCGCCTCGGCTGGAAAATCTTCCTTCCGACATCGCTGGCGGCTGTTCTGGTGGTTGCCGGCTACGTCACCTATTTCGGAGTTCAGTCATGAGCCTCGCGCAGACGCTCCGCGGCGCCCTTCTGACCGATTTCCTCGGCGCCTTCTGGACAGCCTTGCGGGAAATGTTCCGCCGCAAGGCCACCGTGAACTATCCGTTCGAGAAAAATCCCCTGTCGCCGCGGTTCCGTGGTGAGCACGCGCTGCGCCGCTATCCGAGCGGCGAAGAGCGCTGCATCGCGTGCAAACTGTGCGAAGCCGTTTGCCCGGCGCAGGCCATCACCATCGAGGCTGAACCGCGTGAAGACGGCGCGCGCCGCACAACGCGCTACGATATTGACATGGTGAAATGCATCTATTGCGGTTTTTGCCAGGAGGCGTGTCCGGTGGACGCGATCGTGGAGGGGCCGAACTTTGAATTCGCAACGGAAACCCGTGAAGAGCTGTTCTACGACAAGGAACGCCTGCTCGCGAACGGGGACCGCTGGGAGCGGCTGATTGCCAAGAATCTTGAGCTGGATGCACCCTATCGCTAGGGCGCACCGAAGCAGTAACGCATGCCGGCCGGCGAGGGGCGCCTCCGGAACAATGAAGGGGCGAGAAGGCAGTGGCACTGATCGCATTTGGATTGATCGCGGCAATCGTGATCCTGTCGGCAATGTTCGTCATTGTCGCGCGCAACCCGGTGCACTCGGTGCTCTGGCTCATCCTCGCATTCTTTTCGTCGGCGGGCCTGCTGGTTCTGATCGGCGCTGAATTCCTCGCAATGCTGCTGATCGTGGTCTACGTCGGCGCGGTTGCGGTGCTGTTCCTGTTCGTCGTGATGATGCTCGACGTCGACTTCGTGGAACTGAAGCAGGGCACGCTGCGCTACTGGCCTTTCGCGCTGCTTGTGGGGCTGATCTTCCTCGGCGAACTTGCGCTCGTCTGGGCCGCCAGCGACCAGCTCACCTTCGATACCTTCAATCCGTCGCCGGGCGCTGCCACCAACGCAGAAGCCATCGGTGCCGTGATGTACACGCAGTATCTGCTGTTGTTCCAGCTCGCCGGCGTGATCCTGCTGGTCGCCATGATTGGCGCCATCGTGTTGACGCTGCGCCACCGGCCGCATGTCAAACGTCAGGATGTCGGCAAACAGACCAGCCGCCGCCGCGGGGACGCGATCGAACTGAAGGACCCGACACCGGGTCAGGGGATTTGAAGCGATGGAACTCGGCATTCTTCATTTTCTGATCGTTTCCGCAGCTCTGTTCACGATTGGCGTGGTCGGCATCTTCGTGAACCGCAAGAACGTCATCGTCATCCTGATGGCGCTCGAGCTGATCCTGCTTTCGGTAAATCTCAACCTTGTCGCCTTCTCGGTCTTCACCGGAACGATCCAGGGCCAGATCTTTGCGATGCTCGTGCTGACCGTTGCGGCGGCCGAAGCCGCCGTCGGCCTGGCCATCCTCGTCGTCTATTTCCGGAACCGCCGCGACATCTCGGTTGAGAATGTCGACCTAATGAAAGGCTGACCCCAGCATGCTTCCGGATAGCCTCCTGATCTATATCGTTCTGGCGCCCGGGCTCGCGGCGCTGACGGGTCTGTTTCACAAGTGGATCGGCGACCGCGCCGTCATGCTTGTGACCACGGCTGTGGTGATGTCGGCCGGTGCCCTGTCGCTCTATCAGTTGTTTGCCTATGTCGCCGGTCTCGGCACCGCGGCCGAAGCGGTCCACCATGCGTCGGGCTACGATGCCTATCTGACGGCGGGCGCCGAAGCGGCTGCGGTGGAACTGAAACAGCACATCATCACGCTGATGCCGTGGATCCATGTTGGCGATTTCCACGCCAACTGGGCGATCCGCGTCGATACGCTGTCGATCGTCATGATGGCGGTGATCACAGGCGTCTCAGGCCTCGTGCACCTCTATTCCTGGGGCTACATGAGCGAAGATCCGCACAAGGCGCGCTTCTTTGCGTACCTGTCGCTGTTCACCTTCATGATGTTGATGCTCGTGGTGGCGGACAACTTCATCCAGCTGTTCTTCGGCTGGGAAGGGGTGGGGCTCGCCTCGTACCTGCTCATCGGTTTCTGGTACACCAAGAAGGCGCCGAACGACGCCTCGATCAAGGCCTTCGTGGTCAACCGGGTCGGGGACTTCGGCCTCGCCCTTGGCATCATGGCCGTGTTCTTCGTGTTTCGGTCGGTCGAGTTCGGACCCGTGCTGGATGCGATCCGGACGAACGCCATTGTGACGCCGATGGCCTTTGCGGAGGCCCTGCCGGCCCGCGAATCCGTGATCGTGTTCTTCGGGGAGCGCGTGTATGCGCTCGAGCTGATCGGCATCCTCCTGTTCATCGGCGCGATGGGCAAGTCAGCGCAGTTCTTCCTGCACGTCTGGCTGCCGGACGCCATGGAAGGCCCGACGCCGGTTTCGGCGCTGATCCACGCCGCCACGATGGTGACGGCCGGCGTTTATCTCGTTTGCCTCCTTTCGCCGATCTACGAGTACACGTTCTACGCGTCCGGCATGATTGCGCTGGTGGGCGCCGTCACGGCGCTCTACGCCGCGACGGTCGGCATGGCCCAGAACGACATCAAGCGCGTCATCGCCTATTCGACCTGTTCGCAACTCGGTTACATGTTCTTTGCAGCAGGTATCGGTGCCTATGAGGCGGCGATGTTCCACCTCTTCACGCACGCCTTCTTCAAGGCGCTCCTGTTCCTTGGCGCCGGTTCGGTGATCCACGGGATGCACCACGAACAGGATATGCGGAAAATGGGCGGCCTCGCGAAGTTCATGCCGCTCACCTACGCCGCCATGATGATCGGCACGATTGCCATCATCGGTCTCGGCGTGCCGCACACGCAGATCGGTTTTTCAGGCTTCTTCTCGAAAGATGCGATCCTTGAAAGCACCTTCGCAGGCGCGATGGCGAACGTCTCGTTTGCGCAAATGGCCTTCTGGTTCGGCCTTGTGGCCGCTTTCCTCACCAGCTTCTATTCCTGGCGTCTGATCTACATGACGTTTCACGGCCCGGCGCCGCACCTGGCGCAGGATGATCACCACGCAGATCACGCCCATGCCGATGATACGCACGACGATCATGCGCATGGACATGATCACACGCCGCATGAGAGCCCTGCGGTGATGCTGATCCCGCTGGCGCTGCTGAGCCTCGGCGCGATGTTCGCAGGTCTCTATTTCTACAACGCCTTTGTTGACGGCCAGACCGAAGCCTTCTGGGCCGGTGCGATCTATCGTTCAGCGGAGAACCACGTCCTGCATGGACGCCACGACGTGCCGGAATGGGTGATCTATGCCCCTCTGGCCGTCACCATCGGCGGCTTCCTGATCGCGACGTTCACGTACTTCTTCAACCGCGGCATCGGAAAGCGCGTGGCCGACAGTGGCGGGCCCCTTCATGCGCTGTTTTCGAACAAGTGGTATTTCGACGAGATCTACAACGCGACGCTCGTTCGTGGCGCGGCCCTGCTCGGCAACGTGTTCTGGCGCGCCGACAAGAAGGTGATTGACGGCATTGGTCCGGACGGCGTGGCCAAAGTCACCAGCGTCAGCGCCCGGATCCTGTCGCGCATGCACTCGGGCTATCTCTATCACTATGCATTCGTGATCATCGGCGCCGCGATCGTGTTTGGCGCCATTATGTGGCTGCGCGCCGGAGGCGCAAACTGATGGGCGGCTTTCCGATCCTTACCGTGATGACGTTCCTGCCGCTGGTGGGCGCGTTGCTTGTTATGCTCGTGCGCTCGGCGACGGCGAGCGGCGGACGGGGCAATGGCGGCCCCGAAGCCGGCAAGACCGTGCTCTTGGCTGGCGTGATCATTTCTGCGGCAACGTTCGTGGCATCGGTTGCGGCATTCACGTCGTTTGATCGGGGGCAGGCGGGGTATCAGCTTGTGGAGCAATACGCCTGGTATGGACCGATCAGCTTCAAGCTGGGCGTGGACGGACTGTCGCTGTCGCTCGTGCTGCTCACCACATTCCTCACACCGATCTGTCTGCTTGCGAGCTGGAATTCGATCGAGAAGCGCGTCACCGAGTACGTGGTCTGTTTCCTCGTGCTTGAAACCTTCATGATCGGCGTCTTCGTGTCGCTCGATCTCGTGCTCTTCTACATCTTCTTCGAGGCAGGCCTGATCCCGATGTTCCTGATCGTGGGCATCTGGGGCGGCAAGGACCGTGTCTATGCGGCGTTCAAGTTCTTCCTGTACACGCTGATCGGCTCGCTGCTGATGCTGGTCGCCATGGTCTACATGATCATTGCAGCCGGCTCGGCGGACATCGAAGTTCTCGAGAAGTTTGCCTTCGCGCCGGGTATCCAGACCTGGCTCTGGCTGGCCTTTGCGGCGTCGTTTGCGGTCAAGCTGCCGATGTGGCCGGTCCATACCTGGTTGCCGGACGCCCACGTTCAGGCGCCCACGGCGGGCTCGGTGATCCTTGCAGGCGTTCTGCTGAAAATGGGCGGCTACGGCTTCCTCCGGTTCTCCTTGCCGATGTTCCCGGACGCGAGCCAACTGTTCCAGCCGGCGATGTTTGCCCTGGCGGTGATCGCGATTGTCTACACGTCGCTGGTCGCCTGGCGGCAGACCGACATGAAGAAGCTGATCGCCTATTCATCGGTTGCGCACATGGGTTTCGTGACGCTCGGCATCTTCTCGTTCAACGAAACGGGTGTGCAGGGCGCCGTGTTCCAGATGCTCAGCCATGGCATCATTTCGGGCGCGCTGTTCCTCATCGTGGGCGTGGTTTACGACCGGATGCATACCCGCGAGATCGCTTCCTATGGCGGTCTCGTGAACCGGATGCCGATCTATGCGTCCTTCTTCATGCTGTTCACGATGGCCAACGTCGGCCTGCCCGGCACGAGCGGCTTTGTCGGGGAAATCCTGACCATGGTCGGCGGCTTCCAGGCCGCCACCTGGGCAGCCGCCGGCGCTGCGCTCGGTGTGATCTTCTCGGCGGTGTACATGCTGACGCTTTATCGGCGCACCGTGTTCGGCGAGATCACCAATCCGGCGCTCCTGGGCATCAAGGACATGAACCTCATCGAGTGGGTGTGCCTTGCGCCGCTCGCCGCGCTGACTCTGCTGTTCGGCGTGGCGCCCAACCTGATCTTCAATCTAACCGACAGTTCGACCAATCGAATCCTGTCGTTCATGGCCGGGGGCCAGTAGAACATGCTGGATTTCACCTCGATCGTGATGACGGTTGCGCCTGAGTTGTGGCTGGCTCTGGCGGGCTTGGCCGGTGTGCTGCTCGGCGCTGTTTTCGGCGAGCGTTTCAACTCACTGTCCTTCAAGTTCGGTGCGCTGACCTTGTTTGGCGCGGCCGCACTTGCGGCGATGCATCTGGGCGGCGGCGAAGCATTTGGAGGCCTCGTGCGAACCAATGCGTTCGTGAACTTCGCAAAGGTGATCAGCTTCGTGCTGGCCGGCATCGCGCTGTTCATGTCGGAAGGTTTCCTGAAACGGCATGAGACGATCCGCTACGAGTATGCGTTGCTGACGATCTTCGCGAGCCTCGGCATGGGCATCATCCTGTCGGCGGCGGACCTGATGACGCTTTACATGGGTATCGAAACGCTCAGCCTGTCATCCTATGTGCTCGCGGCTTTCCATCGCGACTCCGCGCGCTCGTCGGAAGCGGGCCTGAAGTACTTCGTGCTCGGCGCATTGGCGTCCGGCATGCTGCTCTACGGCGCTTCGCTGGTTTACGGCTTCAGCGGCACAACCTCGTTTGCCGGGATCGCGGCGTCCGGCATGTCGACCGGAACAATGTTCGGCATGGTGCTGATGATCGTGGGACTGGCCTTCAAGATTTCGGCTGCGCCGATGCACGTCTGGACGCCGGATGTCTATGAGGGCGCGCCGACATCGGTCGTTGCCTTCTTCGCATCCGCGCCGAAGATGGCATCGACGGTGGTCTTTGCGAACGTGCTGTTCACGGTCTTCGGTGCCGCGATGGACCAATGGCAACTGATCGTGGCGATCATCGCCGGCCTGTCGATGATCATCGGTTCGCTCGGGGCGCTCGTCCAGACCAACATCAAGCGCCTGCTCGGATACTCTTCGATTGCGAACGTAGGCTACGCGCTCGTCGCCGTGGCGGCAGGGCAGGAGGCCGGCGCCGCAGCGCTGCTGACTTTCTCGACCATTTACGCCGTCACCTCGCTGGGCCTGTTTGCAGGCGTGCTCGCCATGCGCCGCCGCGGCGGCATGGTTGAGGGCATTTCGGAACTCGGAGGCCTCGCGCGCACCAAGCCGGTGCTGGCGATCACGATGTCGGTCTTGATCTTCTCGATCGCGGGCCTGCCGCCGTTCGGCGGGTTCTTCGGCAAGTTCGAAGTCCTCAGCGCCGGTCTCGATGCCGGTCTGATGCCATTGGCCATCCTCGTCGTGATCGCTTCGGTCATTTCGCTCGGATATTACCTCCGGCTGATCAAGATCATGTGGTTTGACGAGCCGACCGAGCGCTTCGAAAATGTCGACGTTTCGGTCATGGGAACGGTCGTGCTCAGCGCGATCGTCGCAGGCCTCGTGTTCATGGTCTTCATCAGCGAGCTCGGAACAGGCGGCTGGGCGAGCTTTGCCGCGTCGGGGCTGATGCGTTGAGCGAGATCTGGCCCGTTTACCGGATGGGCATCATCGACAGCACGAACACGGAAGCGAAACGACGCGTCCAGTCTGGCTTTCATGACCAGTGGATCACCGCTGCACAGCAGACGGCAGGCCGTGGCCGGCAGGACAGGCAATGGCTTTCACCGGAAGGCAATGTCTACGCGACTGCGCTGTTCCGCGAACCTGGCGGCTTGCCGATTGCGCTGCGTTTGCCTTTTGCTTGCGCGCTCGCCGTTCGGGATGTCGTGCGCGAGCACGCTCCGGCGGCCGAAGCGCGGCTGAAATGGCCGAACGATGTACGCATCGAGAAGAAGAAAGTCTCCGGCATCCTGCTCGAAACAGGTGGATCCGGCAGTGATTTCTGGATCGCGGCGGGCATTGGCGTGAACGTTCTGGCGGTTCCGGAGAACGTGACCCAACCTGCCACAAGCCTGGTCGAACTCGGCATGCCGGCCTCGATGGGGCTGGATCCGGTGATGCACGCCTTGCGCATCGCTTTCGCCAAACGGCTGGAACAGGCCCGCAAGGGCTTCACCGAGATCCGGGAAGACTGGCGTGCGAGCGCCGAGGGGCTGGGCGAGGTGCATCACATTCGCGCGGGTGACGTTGCGTTTGACGGTGTTTTCGAAGACCTCGGTCCGGACGGCACCATGGTGGTTCGATTGCCGGACGGTACGCGGCGCTCCATAAGTGCCGGTGAAGTTGAAATTCGCAGGAGCTGAGGCGACATGCTGCTCGCAATTGACGTAGGAAACACGAATACGGTCTTCGGCCTCCATGACGGGGATGACTGGATCCACAGCTGGCGCAGCGCCACGGATTCAACCAAGACGGCGGATGATCACGCGTCCTGGTTGTGGCGCCTTGCCGACATGCATGGGGTCGACATGGCCAAGACCAAGGGTTGTGTCATCTCGACCGTTGTACCTCAGGCCCAGTTCAACTTTCGCAACCTCGCCCGGCGCTATCTGAATGTCGAACCGATGTTCATTGGCGACCCTGATCTGAAAACCGGCGTTGCACTGCGGGTGCGCCACCCCGAGCAGGTCGGGGCGGATCGGATTGCATCGGCGCTGGGTGCCCATGTGAAGTATCCCGGAGCCTTGATCGTCATCGACAGCGGGACGGCGACCACGCTGGATGTCGTCGGCGCCGATGGCGGGTTTGAGGGCGGCATCATTTCGCCCGGAATCTATTTGTCGATGCGCGCGCTACATGAAGCGGCGGCCCAACTCCCACGGATCGCAATCCAGAAACCCGCGCAGGTGATCGGCAAGGATACGGTCTCGGCAATGCAGTCCGGTGTTTTCCTTGGGTATATTGAGCTGATTGATGGGCTCGTGCGCCGGATCAAAGCCGAGTATGGTGCGCCCATGACCGTCGTCGCCACAGGAGGGGTAGCCTCCCTATTCGAAGGCGCGAGCGAAACCATCGACCATTACGATCAGGATGTCCTGATCCGCGGTTTGCTGGAAGTCTGGAAACGGAACCGTTGAGACCTGATGCCTGATAGCGCCGCTACGACCGACGAACTTGTGTTCCTGCCGCTCGGCGGGTGCGGCGAGATCGGCATGAACCTGAATGCGTATGGCTATGGCCCGCCGCACGACCGGCGCTGGATCATCGTGGACGTTGGCGTAACCTTCGGCGGCATGGATACGCCGGGTGTGGACCTGATCTGCGCCGATCCGGCCTATCTGGTCGGGGAGACCATCGAGGCCGTCTTCCTGACTCACGCGCACGAGGACCATATCGGCGCAATCGGTCTCCTGTATCCCATGCTGAGGACGAAAGCGCCCATCTATGCCACGCCGTTCACGGCGGAACTGGTGCGCGGCAAAATGCTGGAGCGCGGCGTTGATACGCGTCTGCTCAAGACGATATCCCTGGAAGCGACGGTCAAGGCGGGTCCGTTTTCGGTCCGCTACGTGACGCTGACGCACTCCATTCCAGAGCCCAACGCTCTGGCGATCGACACGCCGGCCGGTCTCATCCTGCATACCGGCGACTGGAAGATTGATCCCGAGCCCCTGGTTGGTGCCAAGACCGACATTGCCGGTTTGACGGCCCTGGGGGATCGCGGCGTCCTGGCGATGGTGTGCGATTCAACCAACGTTTTCGAAAACGGCGAAGCCGGCTCGGAAGACACCGTCCGCAAGGGGTTGATCGACCTGATCGCCAAGCAGACCGGCGCAGTAGCCGTGACCACCTTTGCGTCGAACGTGGCGCGCGTGAAGTCGATCATCGAGGCGGCCAATCTCGCGGGACGCGATGTTTGCCTCGTCGGGCGGAGCATGCACAAGATCACGGACGCTGCGAAGGCGGTCGGCATCCTTCCGGCCAACCTTGAGTTCGTGGACGAGTCCCAAGCCGGTTATCTGCCGCCCGAGAACATTCTGTACCTGTGCACCGGCAGCCAGGGCGAGGCGAACGCCGCGCTCGCGCGGATTGCGCGGGGCGATCACCGCAATGTTTCGCTCAGCGAGAATGATACCGTCATCTTTTCATCTCGCCTGATCCCGGGAAATGAGACGTCGGTTTATGCCTTGCAGAACTCGCTGGCCGAGCAGGGCATCCGGATCATCACGCCGCGCATGATACCCGAACCGATTCACGTGTCGGGCCATCCGTGCCGGGATGAACTGCGCCGGATGTACCAATGGGTCCGTCCGCAGGTTGCCATTCCGGTGCATGGCGAGCGCCGCCACATCATGGAACACGCGGCCTATGCAAAATCACTGCAGGTCAAGTCGGCGCTGATGCCGCGAAATGGCAGCCTGATCCGGCTTGCCCCCGGCGAGCCCGAGATCGTGGACGAAGTGCCGTCAGGCCGCCTGTTGCTGGATGGCGCGCGGCTTGTGCCCGAAGCGGCTGAAGGCCTGATCCAGCGCCGCCGCCTGTCGGTAAGCGGTCTGATCATGGCGACCGTATGCCTCGATGAATCCGGCGCGGTGGTCGATGGGCCGGTGATCGCCGTCAAAGGTCTGTCGGAGTCGGATGGCCGGGTAGCCGATGAAAGCCTTGAGCCGCTGGATGAAGCGGCAGCCCGGGCGCTTGAGGGCATCAAGCGGCGCGACCGGCATGATGACGAGGTCATCGAGAAAGTTGTCGGCCGCGCTTTGCGCAAGGCCTGTGAAGCCGAATTCGGGATCCGTCCCCTGATTGAAGTGATTGTACTGAGGAGCTGAAGCATCATGAGCGACTTCAAGATTGGCCCGTTGAACCATGTCGGTGTGGCTGTTCCGAACCTGGAACAGGCTTGCCAGACCTACCGCGACCTTTACGGCGCGACGGACATCACGACGCCGTTCGACATGCCCGAACAGGGCGTGAAGGTTTGCTTCGTGAACCTGCCGAACAGCCAGATCGAGCTCATCGAACCCTTGAGCGAGGCTTCGCCCATCGCGAACTTCATCAAGAAGAACCCCGCCGGCGGCCAGCACCATGTCTGCTTCGAGGTAGCCGATATCAACGAGGCGGTCACGGAGATGGAAAAACGTGGCGCGACTGTTCTCGGCAAGCCGCGGATCGGTGCGCACGGCACAATGATCATCTTTGTTCACCCGAAGAACTCCAACGGTGTTCTGGTTGAACTTATGGAAACACCTAAGGGCCATCACTGATGTCGATTACCGGCGCTGTCATCGTCTTTGTCCTCGCCTGGTGGATCTGCTTTCTGGCGGTCCTGCCCATTGGCGTGAAAGGCCAGTGGGAGAACGATTCCACGATTCCCGGCACGGAAGAGGCCGCACCGGTGCAGCCGATGCTCGTGAAAAAGGTGATCTGGGCCTCGATGGGCGCTGCAGTCGTCACGTTCCTCGCTGCGCTCATCATTCCCCGCCTGCTTGCGCAATAGCAGCCTGACCGGCTAGTGAGCCCGGTCAGGAAAAGCCCGAAAGAGATCCTCAAGATGCGTCTGTCGAACTACTTTTTGCCGGTCTCAAAGGAAGCGCCGGCGGACGCTTCGATCGTGTCACACCAGTTGATGCTGCGCACGGGCATGATCCGTCAGAATGGCGCGGGGATCTATTCCTGGCTGCCGCTGGGGTTCAAGGTGCTGAAGCGGATCGAACAGATCGTGCGCGAGGAAATGAACCGGGCCGGCGCGGTTGAAATGCTGATGCCGACGCTGCAGCAGGCCGATCTCTGGCGCGAGTCGGGCCGGTATGAGGCCTATGGCAAGGAAATGCTGCGGATCAAGGATCGGCATGACCGCGAGATGCTCTACGGCCCGACCAATGAAGAGCTGATCACGGACGTGTTCCGCACGTATGTGAAGAGCTACAAGCAGTTGCCGGTGAACCTGTATCACCAGCAATGGAAGTTCCGCGACGAAGTCCGCCCCCGCTTCGGCGTCATGCGCGGCCGCGAATTCCTGATGAAGGATGCCTATTCGTTCGACTTGACCGAAGAGGGCGCCCGCCAGTCTTACCGCAAGATGTTTTGCGCCTACCTGAACGCGTTCGGTCGGATGGGCCTGACCGCGATTCCGATGCGCGCCGATACCGGCCCGATTGGTGGCGACCTCAGCCATGAATTCATCATTCTGGCCGACACTGGCGAAAGCGCCGTGTTCTGCGACCGGGCCTTGCTGGACATGCCGGCGCCCGGTCTGGATTTGGACTTCAGCGGTGACCTCGTCCCGGTTGTCGAGGAACGCACGCGGCACTACGCGGCGACCGAAGAAATGCACGACGAGGCCGCGTTCAATGCGCTGCCGGAAGAGCGGCGCGTTTCGGCGCGTGGCATTGAAGTCGGCCACATCTTTTATTTTGGCACCAAGTATTCTGCCCCGATGAACGCGGTAGTGCAGGGGCCGGACAGTCAAATGGTTCCGGTTCAGATGGGCAGCTACGGTATCGGGGTCTCTCGCCTCGTCGGCGGCATCATCGAAGCCAGCCATGACGAGAACGGCATCATCTGGCCGGACGCCGTGGCGCCGTTCACGGTCGGCCTGATCAACATGCGCGCAGGTGATGCGGCCTGCGACGCCGCCTGCGCGGCGCTCTATGCCCAGCTCGAAAACGCCGGCATCGAGACGCTTTATGACGACACGGATGACCGCGCCGGCGCGAAGTTTGCGCGGATGGATCTCATCGGCCTGCCCTGGCAGATCGTGATCGGTCCCAAGGGGCTCGAAAAGGGCGTGGTCGAACTGAAGCGCCGCCGGACTGGCGAAAAGACCGAACTGTCCGCAGAAGATGCGGTGCGGAGGATTGCTTCGTGACAAACAACGGCGCGAAAGCGGCGGCACCCTTCGGGCGGCTTGAGCGCACGCTTGCCTGGCGCTACCTGCTCGCGCGCCGTGAACATGGCGGCGCCAGCTTGATCGCGATCATTTCCTTTGTCGGCATCTTCTTTGCGGTTGCCGCGCTGATCATCACGATGTCGATCATGAGCGGATTCCGCGCGACCCTGCTCGACGCTTTGCTGGGCGGCGAGCCTCACATTGCCGTGGCGGTCGATGGACTTCCGGAAGCCGAGGCGAGCAGGATTGCGGGCGAGATCAAGACCGTTCCGGATACCATCAGCGTCTCGCCTTACATCGAGCAATTCGTGCTGCTTTCGGCGAACGGTGTGCGCACTGGCGGGGTTGTACGGGCCATTCCGCCGGCCGACCTTCCAACCATGCCAATCTTCAAGGATGGCGGCTCGACAGCTGTTGGAAACGGCTTTGGCGAGGGCCGCAATGGCGGCAACGTCATCATGATCGGTCAGTATCTGGCCGCCAATCTCGGGCTCGGGGTGGGGGATCAGGTTGAGGTTGTCACGACCCAGATGCGCTCCGGTCCGGTCGGGCAGACGCCGATCAGCAAATCCTACGTCGTAGGCGATATCTTCCGTACCGGGAGTGCGCAACTCGACAACGTCTATGTCTTCATGCCGATGCAGCAGGCGCAGATCCTGTTCCAGTCGAAAGGCCGGTTCCAGTATCTCGACGTTCGTGTGAAAAATCCGGATGCGACCGAGGTGGCCATGCAGCGCATCACGGACGCGACGAGTTACGGCCTGTTGATGCGGGACTGGAAAACCAAGAACCGGACCTATCTGGGCGCGCTGCGGACCGAGAGGGTCATGGTGCGCCTGCTGGTGACCATCATCATGATGATTGCGACGCTGAACATCATCGTCGGCGTCGTCATGCTCGTCAAAAACAAGACGCGCGACATTGCGATCCTGCGCACCATCGGGCTCAGCCGCGCCGGGGTGCTGCGCGTGTTCCTGATGGTGGGCACGGCGCTGGGCTCGCTCGGCGCATTGCTCGGCATGGTGGTCGGCATCCTGTTCATCCTGAACATCGGCCCGATCGAGGCGCTGATCAATCTGGCCATCGACGGTGAAGTGTTCCCGGCCGAGCAATACGGACTCGATCATCTTCCGGCGATCCTGGATTGGGGCGAAGTATTCAGCACCGGTTCCTACGCTTTGCTGATGTCGATGTTCGTCTCGATGATCCCGGCGATCTGGGCCTCGTCCCAGGACCCTGTCAAAGCACTGAGGTTCGAATGACCGCCGCACCCGTTCTCGAGCTGAAGTCGATCGAGCGCACCTACCGGACCAGCGCCGGGGCCTTGCATGTCCTGCAGGGGACCGATCTTCGCATCGCACCGGGTGAACTCGTCGGTCTGGTCGGGCCGTCCGGTTCCGGCAAATCCACGCTGCTGCACACGGCCGGACTGCTTGAACGTCCGGAAGCCGGCGATGTGCTGCTGGACGGCATTGATTGCCTGAAGCTGAACGAAGACGGGCGCACCGCCATTCGCCGGACAAAAATTGGCTTCGTCTACCAGTTCCACCACCTGCTGCCGGAGTTCAATGCGGTCGATAACGTGGCGATGCCGCTGATGATTGCCGGCAAAAGCCGGAAGGTGGCGCGTGAGCGGGCTTCGGCTTTGCTGGACGAGATGGGGCTGGCAGAGCGCCTGTTTCACCAGCCCGCCCAGTTGTCCGGCGGCGAACAACAGCGCGTCGCCATAGCCCGTGCGCTGGCCAATGACCCCCGCCTGGTGATTGCCGACGAGCCGACAGGAAACCTCGATCCGGCCACGACCGAGCGGGTTTTCGCGACGCTGATCAAGATGGTGCGAGAAGAAGGCGCCGGCGTGCTCGTGGCAACGCACAACCTGGCGCTGATCCGGCATATGGACCGGGTTCTGACGCTTCAGGACGGCAAGCTGGTCGACTACACCGAGTAACAGCCTGTGGAAGACGCCGAATCGCCATTGGCGTTCGGGGTGATTCGGTGAGAGTCTGTGCCCTTGCGAGGTAAGCACCATGGGCCAACCGGTTTTCATTCCTCTGGCGATCCGTTCGAGCTATTCACTGCTCGAAAGCATGATCACGCCCGGCGACATCGCCAAATGGTGCAAGCGCCATGAGGTGCCTGCGGCGGCGGTCACCGACCGGAACAACCTGTTCGGGGCGCTCGAGCTTTCACTGAAGCTGGCGGAGTCTGGCGTGCAGCCGATCATGGCCTGCTGCTTTGACATCACCGACGGCGTGCCGCGGTCGGAGCCGACGCGCGTTTCTGTCTATGCGCAGAATGAGACCGGCTACCAGCGCCTGATGTTCCTCTCGTCGCGCGCCTTCCTCGACGCGCCGGACGGCGTGCCGAAACTGCATCGCCGCCTGTTGCTGGAGGATACAGACGGTTTGATCCTGCTGACGGGCGGTGCCGAAGGTGAAGTCGCGCGCCATATCCTGAAGAACCGCATCGGCGATGCGCGCACCGAACTCTCCACACTTGCTGCCGCGTACCCGGATCGATGCTATGTCGAGATCACGCGCCACGGCACCAGCGCAGAGCTGAAGAGCGAGGCTGGCTTGCTCGACCTCGCCTACGAACTCGGTCTGCCTATCGTGGCCACCCACGATGCCCGGTTCATGAGCCCCGGTGATGTCGTTGCGCATGATGCACTTATGTGCATCGCGAATGGCGAGTATCTGGGGCAGGACGATCGCAAGCGCGTCGATCCGTCCCAATACCTGAAATCGCCGGGCGAGATGCTTGAGCTGTTTTCAGATTTGCCTGAGGCGATCAATGCCACCATGGAGATCGCGCGCCGCTGCGCGATTCGGGCTGAAACGCGCAGCCCGATCCTTCCAAACTTCGTGCGTGACGGACGCTCCGAAAGCGATGAACTCAAATTGCAGGCCCGCGAAGGTCTGGAGTTCAGGTTGAAGGAAGCGGATCGTCTTTATGCGGAACGGGAGGCGTATGCCGAACGGCTTGAGTTCGAGCTGAGCGTGATCGAACGCATGGGGTTTCCGGGCTACTTCCTGATCGTGTCGGATTTCATCAAGTGGGCCAAGCAGCATGACATTCCGGTGGGACCTGGACGGGGCTCAGGCGCGGGCTCATTGGTGGCCTGGTCTCTGCTGATCACGGACCTTGATCCGATCCGCTTCGACCTCCTGTTCGAACGCTTCCTGAATCCCGAGCGCGTCTCGATGCCTGACTTCGACGTCGACTTCTGTCAGGAACGGCGCGGCGAAGTGATCCGCTATGTCCGGGACAAATACGGCGCCGACAGCGTAGCCATGATCATCACGTTCGGCACGCTTCAGGCGAAAGCGGTCGTGCGCGATGTGGGCCGCGTCATGCAGATGCCGTACGGCCAGGTAGATCGCCTCGCCAAGCTCATTCCGTTCAACCCGGCCAAGCCGCCCACGCTGGACGAGGCGATCGCCGGTGAGCCAAAGTTTGACGATGAGATTGCAGCAGACGCCCGTGTCGGGGAGCTGATCGAAATCGCCCGCGCGCTCGAAGGCTTGTACCGCAACGCAGGCACCCATGCCGCCGGTGTCGTGATTGCAGACCGTCCGCTGGTCAACCTTGTTCCATTGTACAACGATCCGCGTGCGGAACTGCCGGCCTCGCAGTTCAACATGAAGTATGCGGAGATGGCCGGCCTCGTGAAGTTTGACTTCCTCGGCCTCAAGACGCTGACGGTGATCGACCGGGCGCTGAAATTCATCGCCGCGGACGGTAAGGTACTTGGCCCCGCCTGGAAGAGTCTTGATGACGCGCCGTCTTACGACCTGATGGCAAGTGGCGAAACACTTGGCGTGTTCCAACTTGAAGGCGCGGGCATGCGCGACACGCTGAAGCGCGTGCGGCCGAACAACATCGAAGATGTGATCGCGATCATCTCGCTTTACCGCCCCGGACCCATGGAGAACATTCCGGTCTATGTTCAGGGCAAGGAGGATCCATCCTCGGTCACGTATCAGCATCCGGATCTGCGGCCCGTTCTGGAAGCGACCTACGGCGTGCCGGTCTATCAGGAACAGGTCATGCGCATGGCGCAGGAGGTTGCAGGCTATTCGCTGGGCGAAGCTGACCTTTTGCGCCGGGCGATGGGTAAGAAAAAGATCGAGGAAATGGTTGCGCAGCGAAACCGTTTCGTTGATGGCGCAGCGAAGACGAAGGGCATGGCCGAGCGGCTAGCCAACGAAATCTTCGACACGATGGAGAAGTTCGCCGGGTACGGTTTCAACAAATCGCACGCCGCTGCCTATGCGCTGATCGGCTACCAGACGGCTTTCCTCAAATGCCATTTCCCGGTCGAATTTCTCGCCGCGTCGATGAGCCTGGATATCGGCAACACCGACAAGCTCGCGGCCTTCTTCCAGGAAGCGAAGCGGCTGCGGATCAAGGTGCTAGCCGCTGACATCAATTCATCTTCGGCAGATTTTGATGTTCGCGACGGCGCTATCGTTTACGCGCTTGGCGCCCTCAAAGGCGTTGGTGTCGAGGCGATGCGACATGTCGTGGCGGTGCGCGCCGAGGGAGGGTTGTTCGCGGATCTGTATGATTTTGCCGAGCGGATCGATCCCCGCCAGGTCAACAAGAAGGCGTTCGAATCTCTCGCCCGGGCCGGCGCGCTGGACGGGCTGGAGCCCAACCGGGCGAAGGTTCTGGAGTCGGCAAGCGTACTTTCCCAGCACGCGACGAGCTCTGCCGGCGACCGGCAGGGCGGTCAGGGAGGGCTGTTTGCAGACGCCGAGCCGGCGCTGCGCCCACCGCTTCCGGTCCCCCGGCCGTGGACCGCGCAGCAGAAACTGGATGAGGAATTCCGGTCCATCGGCTTCTATTTCTCAGGCCACCCGCTCGATGATGTGCTCACGTCGCTCGACCGGGATCGCATCACACTGGTGATGGAAATTGCCGAGCGTGCAGGGGAGGGGCGCCCCCTCGAAATGATCGGCATCGTTCGGGCCCGCAATGACAAGACGAGCCGGAATGGCAACAAGTTCTCGTTCCTGACGATGTCCGATCCGACGGGTGAATGCGAAATCACTGTCTATTCCGAGGGGCTGCTGCAGTTCGGTGACCTTCTGAAGCCAGGCAAGGCCGTCGCCGTAACCGTGTCGGTCAAGCAAAATGGCGAAGAAACCCGCCTGCTGCTGGAACGGGCGGTCGAGCTCGAATCGGCGCGCATCTCGAAGCCGTCCGGATCGTTGGTCGTGCGCCTGTCCTCGGGAGCAAACCCGGTGGAGATTGCGCGGGTTGTCGGACGCCTTGAGGGGCTTGCAGACCCGGACCGGGGGGCAATCCTACTGGAAATGCCCCTGGAGAACGGCCGGCTGGTCACCGTCAGGCTGCCCCAGACCTATACAATTAGCCTGCGGGCCCAGAGGGCCCTGAAGGAAATTCCCGGTGTCGAACGGGTTATCCCCCGCCGGGCGGCCTGAAGCCGGAGGTTTCGGTGGTTTGAGCTTGCTCCGGGCGCCGGAAGATGTATAGGAGCGCACTTCTAAACCATGTCGCGGGTGCATCCGGTGCGACGGGCTAGTCCCGTAGTTCCACCCTGCGACGGCCAACCGGATGGAGAAAATCTATGGCCCTACCTGACTTTTCTATGCGTCAGCTGCTCGAAGCTGGTGTTCACTTCGGTCACCAGACCCACCGCTGGAACCCGCGCATGAAGCCGTACATCTACGGCGAGCGCTCCGGCATCCACATCATGGACCTGTCGCACACGGTGCCGTCGCTGCACCAGGCGCTCGTCTTTGTGCGCGATACGGTGGCCAAGGGTGGCCGCATCCTGTTCGTCGGCACCAAACGCCAGGCGCAGGATCCCGTTGCAGAAGCTGCCCAGCGCTGCGCGCAGTATTACATGAACCACCGCTGGCTCGGCGGCACGCTGACGAACTGGGCCACCGTGTCCAACTCGATCAAGCAGCTGCGCGAACTGACCGCAATGTTTGAAGCCGGTGGCGGCTCGGGCCTCACCAAGAAAGAGCTGCTCGACCTGCAGCGTCGCCGCGAGAAGCTGCACCGCGCTCTCGGCGGGATCGCCGACATGGGCGGCCTGCCGGCTGCGATCATCGTCATCGATACCAACAAGGAAGCGATCGCCGTTCAGGAAGCCCGCAAGTTGGGTATTCCGGTGGTTGCCGTGCTCGACACCAACTGCGACCCGTCGGACGCCGATTTCGGTTTCCCGGGCAACGACGACGCCGCACGTGCCATCTCGCTCTATTGCAACCTGTTTGCAGATGCCGTGCTGGATGGTCTTGCCGAATCGACGGCGGGTCTCGGCGTGGATCTCGGCGCGATGTCGGATGTTTCGGCGATTGCCGATGCAGACGTCCAGCTCGCCGGCGAAGCGGCTTCGGGCGAAGTCTGATTCGGCGCCTCTGGCGCAACAATTCAACTGAAGGATCAAAGCCATGGCTGAGATTACAGCGGCACTTGTGAAACAACTGCGCGAGAAGACTGGCGCAGGCATGATGGATGCGAAGAAGGCGCTCGTCGAGAACGACGGCGATGAAGACGCCGCCGTTGAATGGCTGCGCGCAAAAGGCCTGTCGAAGGCTGCGAAGAAATCGGGCCGCGCTGCGGCTGAGGGCCTCGTTGCCGTGAAACTCGCGGCGGACGGAAAGTCGGCCGCGATCGTCGAGCTGAACGCCGAGACGGACTTCGTGTCGCGCAACGAGAATTTCCAGAAAGCGCTCGACGGCATCAGCGCCGTCGCCCTGACGACCGATGGCTCGGTCGCGGCGGTGTCGGCTGCCCCCGCGCCGGACGGCGAAGGTTCGGTTGACGACATGATCAAGCGCATGATCGCTACGATCGGCGAAAACATGACGCTGCGCCGCGCCGCAAAGGTTTCGACCTCGGGCCGCGTTTCGTCCTACATCCACAACGCCGCCGCGCCCGGCATGGGCAAGGTTGGGGTACTGGTGGCTCTGGAAGGCACCGGCGATCTGGAAGATGCAGGCCGAAAGGTTGCCATGCACATCGCTGCAACTTCGCCGGCCGCAGCAACGACGGCCGAACTCGACCCGGCGCTGATCGAGTCCGAGAAGCGCGTTCTGACCGAACAGGCCCGCGAGAGCGGCAAGCCGGATTCGGTGATCGAAAAGATGATCGTCGGACGGATGCAGAAGTTCTACAAGGAAGTCGTGCTCAACGAGCAGCCTTTCATCATGGACCCTGACAAGACGGTCGGCGAATTCCTCCAGGCGCAAGGCGCCGTGCTGAAGTCGTTCGTTCACTTCAAGCTCGGTGAGGGCGTTGAAAAGGAAGAAACCGACTTCGCGGCCGAAGTCGCTTCGATGACAAAAGGCGCCTGATCAGGCTTGCGTTTCTGCCCGTGAAGGGGTTTGAACAGTCCCGGCTGGCGGTTTCGCCCAGCCGGGACTTTTTTTGGTTCTTGGTAGAGAGAGATCGGTGGAAACGATGCCGGCAGATGCACCTGAAAAGAGCCCTTTGAAATACAAGCGTGTCCTTCTGAAACTGTCGGGAGAGGCTCTGATGGGGCCCGGTCAGTTCGGAATCGACATTCCGACCTGCATCACTTTCGCGCAGGCCATCGCCGCCGCGCGGACGGCAGGTGCAGAAATCTGCCTGGTGATTGGCGGCGGCAACATCTTCCGCGGTGTTGCGGGCGCCGCCAAAGGCATGGAACGCGCGCAGGCTGATTCCATGGGCATGCTGGCGACTGTCATGAACGCCCTGGCCATGCAGAGCGTGCTGGAAAGCATCGGGGTGCCGACGCGGGTTCAATCGGCCCTCAGCATGGACGCTGTCTGTGAGCCCTACATTCGCCGCCGCGCCCAAAGGCATATGGAAAAGGGCCGTGTGGTCATCTTTGCGGCAGGAATCGGCAATCCCTTTTTTACGACAGATACTGGCGCGGCGCTGCGGTCCATCGAGATGAATTGCGATGCGCTGCTGAAGGGGACGCAGGTCGATGGCGTCTACACGGCGGACCCGAAACTCGATGCGACCGCGACGCGCTACAACCAGGTTGCTTATGACGAACTGCTGATCAAGAATTTGCGCGTCATGGATCCATCGGCTGTCAGCCTGATGCGTGACAACAATATTCCGATCGTCGTTTTCTCGCTGAAGGAAGAAGGCTCGCTGCTTAACGTGTTGCACGGGCGCGGGACTTCAACGACGATCTCCAAAACCGGAGGGGTGAGTGAATGAGTTACAGCAAGCAGGATCTTGAGCGGAGAATGGAGGGCGCCCTCGCGTCGCTGGCGACCGAATTCTCGGGTCTGCGCACGGGCAGGGCCTCTGTGAACCTGCTCGATTCGATCCACGTCTCGGCCTATGGCAGCGTGTCGCCGCTCAGCCAGGTCGCGTCGGTCACGGTCACCGATACACGCATGCTGTCCGTCAACGTCTGGGACAAGTCGGTCGTCGGTGCCGTTGATCGCGCCATCCGCGAATCCGGTCTGGGTCTCAACCCGATCATGGATGGCCAAACGCTGCGGATTCCTATTCCGGCGCTCAACGAAGAGCGCCGCGTCGAGTTGACGAAAATTGCCGGCAAGTACGCCGAAGCCGCCCGGATTGCCGTGCGCAACGTTCGCCGTGACGGCATGGATGCCCTGAAGAAGATGGAAAAAGCAGGCGATATCAGCGAAGACAGCGCGCGCGGTCTTGCCGAAGAAGTTCAGAAACTCACGGATGCTTTCGTGCACCGCGTGGACGAAGCCGTGAAAGCCAAAGAAGCGGAGATCATGCAGGTGTAATGGCCCGCGCAGGCATTTCCCCTGATCCTTCCCATTCCGGCGGCGAGCCTCCGGCCCCCCGGCATATCGCCATCATCATGGATGGAAACGGCCGCTGGGCCAGCGCAAAGGGCTTGCCTCGGACGGCAGGGCACGAACGCGGTGTGGAAGCACTGCGGCGCACCGTCGAAGCGGCGCGTGATCTGGGCATTTCCTATCTCACCGTCTTTTCGTTTTCGACCGAGAACTGGCGCCGGCCGGCTGCGGAAGTGAACACACTGTTCGCGTTGCTGAAGGCCTATGTGCAACGAGATCTGCAGCGCCTGAAACAGGACGGGGTGCGCATCCGGGTCATCGGACAACGCGATGGACTGCCCGCCGACATTGCGGCGCTGGTTGGCCGCGCGGAGGCGGAAACGGTACAGAATACGCGGTTCCATCTCACGATCGCCTTCAACTACGGCGCTCGAAACGAGATTCTCCGGGCCGCGACCGCGTACGCAAAAGCGATCGCGGATGGAACGTGCAAGGGCGAGCCGTCTGAGACGGGCTTTGCAGACTTTCTCGACACGAAAGACCTTCCGGATCCTGATCTCGTGATCCGCACGAGCGGCGAATACCGGATCAGCAACTTCCTGCTCTGGCAGGCGGCCTATGCTGAATTGCTGTTTGTGGATGTGCTCTGGCCTGATTTCGGCCGCGAGGACCTCGCGAACGCCATATTGCGGTATCATGAGCGCGAACGGCGTTTTGGCTCGGTGACCCCTGGAGCGACCTGATGGGCGACTGGACACCGCCGGACAAGCGGTTCTCCGAGCTACCACGCCGCCTGCTCACTGCGCTCATTCTCATCCCGTTTGCCTTGTTCGCGGTCTGGATGGGAGGCGGGTGGCTGGCGCTCGGGTGCAGCGCATTCTGCGCGGTGATGATGCTCGAATGGTGCCGGATGAGCGCCACGCCGAATGAAGTGAGCCTCGCGATTGTCGCCGCCCTGTTCGGATTGAGCCTGGGTGCCGGCGACGCCCGCATGTCCGGTGCCCTGTTCACGGCGGCGGCGGTTCTGGCAATCGTGTCGGCCCCAAGGGCGGTAACCTCACGTGTCTCGGCAGGTTTTGGTGTCGTCTATGTTTTCGCGATGGTCTTCGGGCTCTTCACTCTTCGGGATGGCCCTTGGGATGGGCGATTGGCGGCGCTCTACTTCATGTCGTTCGTCTGGGCCTCCGATGCGGCCGCCTACTTCTTCGGGCGCATGTTCCGGGGGCCGCGCCTGTTGCCGAAGGAAAGCCCGAACAAGACCTGGAGCGGAGCCATTGCCGGTGTCATCGCCACGGCGCTGTGCGGTTACGTGGCAGCCGGCTGGGAAGATGCCGCCGTTCTGCCCTGGATGGTTGCCGGCGTCTTGATCTCGATCGGAGCGCAGGCCGGCGATCTGTTCGAAAGCGGTCTAAAACGCCGTTTCAAGGTGAAGGATTCCGGAACCATATTACCGGGCCACGGCGGCCTGCTTGACCGGGTCGATGGGCTTGGCGCGGTCAGCATCCTGTCGACGTTGATTTTTCTGAGTGTTCCGAGCCTGCCGGGGCTGCTAGGTCTCTGATCCATGAAAGCCCCAAGGCGTATTTCCATTTTCGGGTCCACCGGGTCGGTTGGTCAATCGACGCTCGACGTCATCCGGCACGCGAACCGGACTGGCTCCCGATTTGAGCTCGTTGCGCTGTCTGCGGGGCGAAATGCGGCCGCCCTGGCTGCACAAGCGCTCGAGATGCGCCCCGAGATCGCGGTCATTGCCGACGAAGCCCATTTGCCGGAACTGCGCAGCCGGCTGGCCGGCAGCGGAATTGAGTGCGCGGCGGGTGAAACCGCCATGATCGAGGCTGCGGAGCGGCCGTGTGACCGTTTCCTCGCCGCCATTGTTGGCGCAGCGGGTCTCAAATCCACCATGGCGGCCGTCGAGGCGGGCAATCCTCTGGCTTTGGCCAACAAGGAGAGCCTGGTCTGTGCCGGCACGATCCTGCTCGACGCCGCAGACCGGGCCGGAATTTCCATCATGCCGGTCGATTCCGAGCATAGCGCAATTTTCCAGTGCCTCGGCGACGGTCGCTCGCTTGAAAAGCTGACGCTGACCGCTTCGGGCGGCCCGTTCCGGCTGACTTCCCTCGAAGACATGGCAAAAGCCACGCCCGCACAGGCCGCGGCGCACCCGAAGTGGAGCATGGGCCTCAAGATCTCGATAGACAGCGCCACCTTGATGAACAAGGCGCTGGAACTGATCGAAGCGGCCATCCTCTTCAAGGTTTCGGCCGAGCAGATCGATGTCCTGGTCCATCCGCAGTCGATCGTGCACGGGATGGCGCACTTTACGGACGGCACGGTGATGGCCCAGCTGGGCGCACCGGATATGCGGACCCCGATCTCGCTGGCGCTGGGCTGGCCGGACCGGGTCGAGACGCTCGTTGATCGCCTTGATCTGGCTCAGATCGGCCAACTGGATTTCGCGCCTGTGGACACCAAAAGGTTCCGTTCGATTGAACTTGCTCGCCGGGCGTGCAGCATGGGCCCCGCAGGGCCGGTGATATTAAATTCCGCTAATGAATCAGCAGTTTCTGCCTTTGTCGGGGGCGAATGTGGCTTCCTGGATATCGGCTGGGCTGTGGAAGCCGCACTGGAGCGCTTTTCTTCCTCTGAATTCGCCTCTACCAAGTGCACGACATTGGAAGAAGTTGCGTTTCTGGATCAGACCGGACGGCGCTTCGCCGAGGACGCACTGAAAAGAGCCCCAAGCCGGGCAGGAGGGATGCCAGCTTGGAAGGAGTGATCAGCCAGGGACCCTTGTTTCTCGCGTGCCTGATCTTCTTGATGGGCATCGTGATCGTTATCCATGAGCTCGGGCACTATCTTGCCGGGCGCTGTTTTGGTGTGGCGGTTGAGTCCTTTGCAGTCGGTTTTGGCCGGCCCATGACTGAGTTCCGGGACAAGCGCGGCACACGCTGGCGCCTCAACTGGATCCCGCTGGGCGGGTTTGTAAGCTTCATTGACCGGCAGTCACTCGACGAGGCCGAACCCGGTTCTGAGCAACCCGTGGGCGTTCCCTTCGATGAAATCGGGCCGCTGAAGAAGATTGCCGTCAGCCTCGCGGGGCCTTTTGCGAATTTTGTCCTTGCGGCGCTGATCTTCTCTGCCTCCATCGGCGTGCACGGCGTCACCGTGCAGGTCGTCAAGGTGGCCAGCACGATTGCCGGCAGCCCGGCTGAGCAAGCGGGCATTCTGGCAGGTGACCAGATCGTCAGCATCAACGGCAATCCAATCCACAACGCGTCCGACGTGACGGTGGCGGTTCTGCTCAGCCCGAAGACACGGCTGCAGATGACGCTGGACCGGGACGGGGCGGAAACTCAGGTCGTCGTAATCCCGCAAGAGGTCGTGCGTGAGAACGAGTTTGGCCAGATGGTTCCCCAGAGCACGATCGGGGTTCAGATGTATCCGGCGGATACGTTCGAGACGGTCCGTTATGGCCCCATCGAATCGGTTGTCGCCGGTGTGCAGGAGACGGGCGTCACGATTGATCGCACCGTTACGATGCTTGGCCGGATCGTCACCGGAAAGATGTCATTCAACACCTTGTCGGGACCTGTCGGCGTTGCGGACGTGTCGCGCCGGGTTGTCACGAAGGTCATGGATCAGCCCGAAGTGCCGCTGATGGCGCGCTTCGAGCGGCTGTTCTGGGTGCTGCTTAGCCTTTGCGCGGCCATCTCCGTCGGTGTGGGTTTTTTCAACCTCTTGCCACTGCCAGTGCTGGATGGCGGGCGGGTTGTGTTTCATGCATACGAGGCAGTGTTAGGCTCAAAAATGCCAGGCCAAAAAGAGGCGGTGGCGCTGAGTATGGGAGTGTTGCTCTTGATGGTGATCGTGATCACGTGGGGAGATATTCTCGAGACCGGCGTTTTCGTACGGGGAAGCAGCTGACGCGGTTCGGCTCCAGGAACGAAAGAGTATTCGAGAATGCGTAAATTCCTCGCAGCGACAGTTTTCGCCACAAGTGTCTTTGCCTTGGGCACAAGCGGACAGCTTTCTACGGCACAGGCCCAGGAAGATGCGCGCTATGGCGGCACGATCCGTTCGATTGTGGTCGAGGGCAACAAGCGTATCGAAGCTCGTACGGTCCAGTCCTACCTGCTGATCGAGCCGGGCGATGCCTTTGACCCCGACCGGATCGACCTGTCCCTCAAAACCCTGTTCGCAACCAATCTGTTCGCAGATGTGTCGATCGACCGGCGCGAAGACGATCTTGTCGTCCGCGTAGTCGAAAACCCGATCATCAACCGCGTCATCTTCGAGGGCAACCGCGCCCTGAAGGACGACAAGCTGCGCGAAGAGATCCAGGCATCCCCGCGCGGCGTCTTCACGGCGGCGCGCGTCCAGGCCGACGTCCAGCGCGTGCTGGAGATGTATCGCCGCTCAGGGCGTTTCGCCGCGAAGGTCGAGCCGCAATACAAGCCGCTCGAACAAAACCGCGTCGACCTGATTTTCGAAATCACTGAAGGTCCGGTCACGGGCGTACGCGCCATCAACTTCATCGGAAACCGGGAATATTCGGACTCGCGCCTGCGCAGTGAGATCGTGACCCGCCAGTCGCGCGCCTGGCGCTTCTTCAGCTCGAACGACAACTACGATTCCGGACGGCTGGAATTCGACCGCGAGCAGTTGCGCGAGTTCTACCAGAACAACGGCTATTATGATTTCCGGGTGACCTCTGCCGTCGCCGAACTGACGCCGGACCAGAAAGATTTCTACATCACCTTCACGGTGGATGAGGGACGCCAGTACGACTTCGGCGAGATCAAGGTTGAAACGGCGCTCGAGAAACTCGACGCCGACGTGCTGGCGGCTGTTGTGCCGATCCAGCAAGGCGAACTCTTCCAGGGCGACCTGATCGAAACAACGATCGACGCTCTGACCTACGCGGCGGGTGTTGCCGGTTACGCCTTTGTCGACATCCGTCCGCAAATCAGCGTCAACGAGCAGACCGGCGCCATCGACATCACGTTCGCGATTGATGAAGGCCCGCGTGTCTACATCGACCGGGTCAACATCGTCGGCAATACGCAGACACTCGACCGCGTCATTCGCCGTGAACTTCGGATCGCGGAAGGCGACGCCTTCAACCGGATCCTGCTTGATCGTTCGCGCAATCGTATTCGGGCGCTCGGCTTCTTCAAGGATGTCGAAGTGATCGAAACGCCGGCTGAAGAGCCGGACCGCACAACGGTGGACATCAAGGTGACTGAACAGTCGACCGGTGAGCTGACGTTCGCGGCCGGTTTCTCCTCGGTCGATGCCTATCTGTTCGATCTCAGTGCATCGCAGCGCAACTTGCGCGGCCGTGGTCAGTCAGTGGTCGCGCGTACGTCGCTCTCGAGCCGCCAGCAAATCGTGGACATGCGCTTTACAGAACCGCGTTTCCTTGACCGCAACCTCTCGGCCGGCGTCGACCTGTTTGCCACACGGCAGGATTTCGAAGAATTCACGGGCTTCACCAGTGAAACGATCGGCGGCGGCGTGCGTGTTGCCTTTCCGCTCACCGACCGGATGCAGCTGGGCCTCAGCTACCGTCTGCAGGCGGATGATGTTAACATCACGGACATCAACTACGTCATCAGCACTTCCGGCGAACTCCTCCGGATCGCAACGCAAATCGCCGGTCAGAGCACGCCGGACGATTTCTCGGACGACGTTTACCGCGAGCCTGAACCCGGCGATGCCGGTGTTGGAGAGCTTGTGGTTGATCGTTGCGATCCAGCTTATCTGCTTCGGGACACCATCTGCCGCTCTGAACGCAACGACATATCGAGCATTGTCGGTTACAACTTCTTCTGGGATCAGACCAACGATCCGATCTCTCCGACACGCGGATTTGATTTCCGGTTCAGCCAGGATATCGCGGGCCTCGGCGGTGACGTCCAGTACGTCCGTACCGAGACGGGCGCGTCGCTGTATCGCGGCATCTGGCGTGATGTGGTGGCCAGCGCGAAGTTCTCGGCGGGTTACGTGCTGCCGCTCGACAGCGAGCAGGGTGTTCGGATCAACAACCGCTTTTTCCGGGGCGGCAATTCCTTCCGCGGCTTCGACGTGGCGGGCCTCGGTCCGCGCGAAATCGTTCGCGTCTTCGATCCGAATACGGGCGAAGTCGTGACCACCAGCCGTCTGAATTCGCTCGGCGGCAACCTCTACTATCAGGGCACGTTCGAGCTGACGGTTCCAAACTTCCTTCCCGAAGAATACGGGATCAAGAGCGCCCTGTTTGTGGACGTCGGTTCTTTGGGCATGCTGGAAGACGTGGACAAGGGCACGCCCGTCTTCATCAATGACGCGACACAGCTTGGTTATCCCGGCCTGTCCGCCGTTCGGATCCCGAAAGACGCCGCCGCCCTTCGCGCCTCGGCCGGTCTCAGCGTGTTCTGGGATTCGCCGTTTGGTCCGATCCGCTTCGATTTCGCGCAAATTCTCCGCAAGGAAGAATACGACCGTACAGAGTCGTTCCGCTTCTCGACATCAACCAACTTCTGATCTCGACAGCCCCAGAGAGGAAACTCCAATGAAACTCATGAAATCAATTCTCGCCGCGTTTACGCTGGCGACGGCAACCTTCTTCACCGTTTCTCCGGTCGCCATGGCGCAAGGTTCGGTGGTGGTGGTCATCGACGAAGGCCGCATCCTTGCGGACAGCAAGGCCGGCAAGGACATGATCACCAAGCTCAAGAACATTGAAAACCAGATCAATGCCGAGCTCAAGCCGACACGGGATTCGCTGGAAACCGAGCGCAAGGCGCTGGCTGGCAAGCTGCAGGGCAAAACCCGCGAAGCTGTCGTCGGTGACGCGGCGCTGGTGAAGCAAATCGAGGATTTCCAGAAGAAAACCAATGACTTCACCCAGAAGCGGAACATCGTCTCTCAGGAATATGCCGCGACCGAGCAGAAAGCCTTTTCGGACTTCAACGTCGCGCTCGAGCCGGCGCTTCTCGATGTCGTGAAAGAGAAAAACGTTCAGGTGGTCCTGTCGAAGAGCCAGGCGGTTTTCACCGCTGATTCAGTCGACGTTAGCGCCAATGTCGTTGCAAAACTCGACGCAAAGACGACAGCGATCAACGTGGTTCGTCAGCGCGCGCCTGCTGCCCCGAAATAAGCGCGGGAACGTAAGCGGTGACTGTCGACAGCCGGTTCTATGCGCCATTGGGGGCTTTGACGCTAGAATCGGCTGCGGCGCTTGCCGGGGCCGTGCTCGTAGGGGATGGCCGGCTGGACATTTCGGGCGTCGCCGCCGCTGTTACGGCCGGACCGGGTGAACTGGCCTTCCTTGAGGGCGACCATCCCGGTCAGGTGGCTTTGAGCCATGCGCTGCAGATGATTGTCGTCAACGAGGCGGCTAGTGCTCATTTGGCGGATGGCGTCTCGCGGATCATATCAAGGCAGCCGCGCCATACGCATAGCGTCATCGCCCGCGCCTTGCTTCGACCGCGCTTTCTCGGGCCCGCAGAACCATCGGCCATTTCAGCCAGTGCGCGGGTGCATCCGGGAGCTGTGATCTGCCCCGGCGCCGTGATTGGCGCAGGTGCGGCCGTGGGTGAGGGGACGGTCATCAGTCCCAACGCCGTGATCGGGCCAGGCGTCCAGGTCGGCCGGCATGGGTTCATCGGCGCTGGTGCCAGCGTCAATTGTGCGCTGCTCGGAGATTTCGTCACGCTGCTCGCAGGCACCCGGATCGGCGAAACCGGGTTCGGGGTCATTCCGGGTCCGGCCGGACTGGAAGATGCGCCTCATTTCGGACGGGTGATCCTTCAGGACCATGTAACGGTGGGCGCGAACACCTGCATTGATCGCGGCGTGTTTGCGGACACCATCATCGGAGAGCGCACCAAGATCGATAACCTGTGTCAGATTGCGCACAACGTCGTGTTGGGCCGCTCGGTGATTGTTGCGGCTTTTGGCGGGATTTCGGGGTCGGTACGGGTCGGCGACGGGTCGATGCTCGGCGGCCGTGTCGGGATTGCAGACCATGTTAAGGTGGGGGAGGGGGTCAGCCTTGCGGGCTCCTCCGGCCTGTTCCGGGATGTCGCGCCGGGCGAGACCTGGGGCGGCACGCCTGCAAAACCGATCCGCGAATGGATGCGCGAAGTCGCCTGGCTGAGCAAACAGACCCGGCCCAAGAAGAAAGATTGAGCGGTGGCGTTGCTGCCCATCCACTGGTAACGAAACTCCATGACCGTGACCG
This sequence comes from Hyphomonas sp., assembly GCA_041739025.1. Lineage (GTDB taxonomy): Bacteria > Pseudomonadota > Alphaproteobacteria > Caulobacterales > Hyphomonadaceae > Hyphomonas. Next base: position 20,307 of record JBGSOU010000457.1, on the reverse strand, counting down.
TTCACCCCTCCGCAGTTGTCGAGCCGGGCGCGAAGCTCGATGATGGCGTCACCATCGGCCCCTTCTGCCATGTCGGCCCCGATGCAGAGCTCGGCGCCGGTACCCGCCTGATCTCGCATGCCAGCGTGATCGGCCACACGCGTGTCGGCAAGGATTGCGTGCTTCACCCGCACGCGGCGCTCGGCGGCCTGCCCCAGGTGATCGGCGTGTCAGACCATCCCGATTCACGGCTTGAAGTGGGCGACGGGTGTATCTTTCGCGAATACGCCACCGCGCATACCGGTTATCACAAGACCGGCGGGCTGACGGTCATGGGCACAAACTGCTACATCATGATCGGCGCTCACGTCGCCCATGATTGCCGTCTCGGCAATAACATCGTGATGGCCAACAATGTCTCGCTCGCGGGTCATATCGAAGTCGGCGACAATGTCTGGTTTGGCGGGTTGTCGGCCGTTCACCAGTTCAGCCGTATCGGCCGAAATGCCTTCATCGGTGGCGGCGCCATCGTGGTCGAAGATGTCATTCCTTTTGGCTCAGTCGTCGGCAATCATGCCAAGCTGGCGGGATTGAACACGGTTGGCCTCAAGCGCCGGGGATTCTCCAAAGCGGATCTCCATGAAATCCGGTCCGCTTACAAGGCAGTGTTCGAGGGCGCCGGTCTGTTCAAGCAGCGTCTCGACGCCGCCGTCGAAGCTTTCGCCGAAAGGCCCTTGGCGATGGAGTTGATCAACTTCATTCGTGAGGGCGGCGATCGCCCGATCTGCAAGCCGGGCTAAGCGCATGCCGGCTCCTCTGGGCTTGATAGCGGGCTTGGGCGATCTGCCTGTAGCCATTGCTGAAAATGCCGTTGCAACCGGACAGGGCGTGCACGTGCTCCGGCTCAAGGGATTCGAGGAACCCCGGCTTGCCGACTATCCGGGCAGTGTTGTCGGCTTGGGAGAGGTCGGTGCCGTCATCAGTCGGCTCCGCGCAGCAGGCTGCGAGGACCTCGTCTTTGCCGGAATTGTGCGCCGCCCGAACTTCTCTGACCTCAAACTGGACCTAAAGGGCGCGGCTCTGCTGCCGAAGGTGCTGAGCGAAGCGCGCAAAGGTGATGACGCATTGCTGCGGGTGCTCGTCAGTGAATTCGAGAAGAGCGGTTTCAATGTCATCGGAAGCGATCAGGCGCATGCGAACCTGCTTGCTCCGGCGGGCTTGATTGCTGGCGCGCCGCCCTCCGAAATGTCACTTGGAGACATGCTCGTCGCGGCCCGCGTTGCAGCGGCCAGCGGGGCGCTCGATATCGGCCAGGCCTGCGTGGTGTGCGATGGGCTCGTGCTGGCCGTCGAGGCTCAGGAAGGGACCGATGAAATGCTGCGCCGGTGTGCGGCGCTGCCGGAAGCGATCCGCGGCCGGGTTGGCGCGCGCCGGGGTGTTCTGGTGAAGCGGCCAAAGCCGGAGCAGGAACGGCGTATCGATCTGCCGACGACGGGTGTTTCCACCGTTGAACTGGCCGCAGCCGCCGGACTTGCCGGCATTGGCATCGAAGCGGGCGGCGCGCTGATGCTCAACCGGCCTGCCATGATGGAAACAGCCGAGCGGCTTGGTTTGTTTCTGTTCGGGTTCAAGCCTGAACTTGGTCTCGACCGCTGATGTCGCTCTACTTCGTTGCCGCCGAAGCATCGGGAGACTTGTTGGCGCGCGAGGTGATTGAAGCCGTGCGCCGCCAGCATCCCGATACACGGATTGATGGAACAGGCGGATCGGAGATGGCGTCGATTGGCATACACTCGCCGATCGACATATCACCTTTATCCGTTCTCGGACTTTTTGAGGGCTTGAAGATCTACCGGAAGGTCATCGAACTGGCCGATGCGGTTGCTGATGACATTTGCCTGAAGAACCCGGCGGTGGTGGTGCTTGTGGACTCTTGGGGGTTCATGCTTCGCGTCGCGCAGAGAGTGCGGGCGCGTGCGCCATCCATCCGGCTGGTCAAGCTGATAGGCCCTCAAGTGTGGGCGACACGTCCCGGGCGGGCGGAAACCTTGGCCGGAACCGTCGATCACCTCTTGTGCATTCACGACATAGAAGCGCCGTACTATGAGCCCTTCGGATTGAAGGTCACGGTGATTGGCAATCCGGCGCTCGCACGCGGTCAAGCGGGCGACGGGGACGCGTTCCGGCGCGCGCATGACATCGGTCCGGACGCGCCTGTCATTCTGGTTCTGCCGGGCAGCCGGCGAAGTGAAGTGGCTGGCGTCGCGCCGATCCTTCTGGACGCAGCTAGGCAGATCAAGGAACAGGCGCCACAAATACGGGTCATCGTGCAACCGGCCGCAAGCATTCTGGAGGCCTTCCGGACGCGGTTTCCGGACATCCAAACCTGGGCTGACCTCCATGTCGATCCGTCCGAACGGTATGACGCCATGGCCGCGTCCACGCTCGCGCTGGCTTGTTCAGGGACGGTCACCAGCGAAGTGGCGATGCAAGGTACGCCGATGATTGTTGGCTACAAGACAGGCTGGATCACCTGGGCCTTGGCGCGGGGCTTCCTGTACAAGAAGGTCCATATCACGCTGCTCAATATCCTGAATGGCGATATCGAAATCGTGCCCGAGTTCGTCCAAACCCGTCTGGATGCGGATCTTGTTGCGGCCAAGGCGCTCAGCTGGCTCGGCAATCCGGAAACACTGGCGGCCCAGCGCACACGGCAAAAGCAAGCTTTGAAGGCGCTCGTTCACGAAGGCGCGCCTGCCGCCGAGATTGCAGCAGGCGCCATCCTCGAAGAACTGGCCGCGTTTAGCGGCTCGTGATCGGCGTGTAATCGCGCAGCGCGGCGCCGGTATAGATCTGGCGCGGACGGCCGATCTTCTGGGTCGGATCTTCCAGCATCTCGCTCAGTTGCGACACCCAGCCGACGGTTCGCGCCACAGCGAACAGCACGGTGAACATCTTGGTCGGGAAACCCATCGCTTCGAGGATGATGCCCGAATAGAAGTCGACGTTCGGGTAGAGCTTCTTGTCGATGAAGTAATCGTCCTGAAGCGCAATGCGCTCCAGTTCCATCGCCACTTTCAGAAGAGGATGATCGTGCAGATCCAGCGCGTCGAGCACTTCGTAGCACGTCTTCTGCATGACTTTCGCCCGCGGATCGTAATTCTTGTAGACCCGGTGACCGAAGCCCATCAGGCGGATGCCGCTGGACTTGTCTTTCGCCATCTTGACGAACTCGGGCACCTTGTCGAGCGAGCCGATCTCCCGAAGCTGGCGCAGCGCCGCTTCGTTTGCGCCGCCGTGGCTGGGGCCCCAGAGGCTTGCGACGCCGGCGGCAATCGCCGCGAACGGATGCGCACCCGACGACGCCACGAGTCGCACGGTGGACGTCGACGCATTCTGTTCGTGATCGGCATGGAGCATGAAGAACCGGTCCATGGCGCGCGCCAGGACCGGATTGATCTCATAGTCCTCGGCCGTCACCGAGAAGCACATGTTCAGGAAGTTTTCCGAGTAGGAGAGCTTGTTGATGGGATCAACAAAGCGCTGGCCCAGATTGTACTTCATGCATCGCGCAGCAATCGTCGGCATCTTGGCGATCAGGCGGATTGAACTGATGCGGCGCTCCTCGGGATCTTCGTTGCCCATGGCGCCCGGATAGAAAGCCGCCATGCCGCCGACCGCACCGGTGAGCATGGCCATCGGGTGGCTGTCACGGCGGAAGCCTTCGAAGAACTTGTCCTGCTGGGTGTGCAGCAGCGTATGCTGGCGCACTTCCTTCGAGAAGGTGTCCGACTGAGACTTGCTCGGCAGTTCGCCATTGAGGAGGAGGTAGCAGAGCTCGAGATAGTTTGACTTTTCTGCGAGCTGCTCGATCGGGTAGCCACGATGCAGCAGCACGCCTTCATCACCGTCGATAAAGGTGATCTGGCTTTCGCAGCTGCCCGTCGAGGTGAACCCCGGGTCGAGCGTGAAGTGATCGGTCTCGGCGTAAAGCTTGCGGATATCGATGACGTTCGGCCCATGAGTCCCCGAATACACGGGAAGGTCGACCGACTTGCCGGCGACTTCTAGCTTCGCGACGCCAGCGTTCTTGACTTTGTTTTCCATCAGCTTTTTCCCTGTTCGTTCAATTACTCGAGGCGCTGGTGCCAGCGCGATTCCGTATCTGATCCCCAATGCGCCCGAGCGTTTCGTCGCGCCCGAGCCAATCCATGACCGGCGCCAGATCGGGAGCAGGTAAGCCGCCCGTCAATGCCGCCCGCAAAGGAGGACCTATCTGCCCCATAGATAGGCCTGTTGCAGTGCAATATGTCGTGATCGTTTCCGAAATGCTAGCGGTGGACCAGTCTGCCAGAGCACTCAATTCCGCAGAAAACGCCTTCAACCGGTCCACGCCCTCTTCCGAGAGGGCTTTTCTCGCATTTTTGGCAAGGTCCAGAGGCCGTTCAGCGCGAATGAAGGCGAAAGCCGCGGCCAGTTCCACCAGGGTCGCACCGCGGTCTTTCATGAAGGGCAGGGCCTTGCGGATCCTTGTGAGCCGGCCTTCGGCCAAATGGCCGCTTGTCTCAAGAAAGGGACGCAGCAATGCGAACAACCGGTCATCGTCCGCCAGACGCATGAAATGGGCGTTCACGGTGCCAAGCTTTTCAAGGTCGAGCCGCGCGGGCGCCTTATTGATGCCGTCGAGGTCGAACAGGCGGATCGCTTCCGCTTCCGTGAATATCTCCTGATCGCCATGGCTCCAGCCGAGACGCAAAAGGTAGGCTTTGAGTCCTTCCGGAAGGTATCCGAGATCCCGGTAAACGGTCGTGGACAGCGCCCCGTGTCGCTTCGACAGCTTCGCGCCGTCATTGCCGTGGATCATCGGCAGATGCGAGAAGGCCGGCACAGCCCAGTCCATCGCCTTGTAGATCGGAATCTGGCGGAACGTGTTGCGCAGGTGATCATCACCCCGGATCACGTGCGTTACGCCCATGTCGTGATCATCCACCACAACCGCGAGCATGTAAGTCGGAGTGCCGTCTGTGCGCAGCAGAATCAGGTCGTCTATTTCCGAAGCATGCACCTTGACCGTGCCCTGCACACCGTCCTCGACGGTCTGGTCACCGCCATCCGGCGCGCGAAGGCGCACGACAAAAGGGGCATCCGGCGCGGGCGGATCGCCGCCATCCCGCCACGGCGAGCGGAATGGAGCGAGCAGGGCGCCCGCTTCCTCGAGCAAAGACGCGCGCGAAGCTTCGCTCAGGCCTTCCTCCCGCGCGGCCAGCCGCTTCTCTTCTCCGAGGTCTCGGCGGGCCTGCAAGGCTTCAGCGCTGACATAGCAGCGAAAGGCTGTGCCGCGCGCCACCATTTCGTGCGCAACGGCGGCATGGCGTGCAGCTTGCGCCGATTGCATCACGGGTGGCTCATCCGCGTCGAGGCCCAGCCAGCTCATCGCGTCCAGAATCGCGGCGGTCGCTTCAGGCGTGGACCGCTCATGATCGGTGTCTTCGATTCTCAACAGGAACCGCCCCGCGTATTTTTTCGCGAACAGGTAGTTGAAAAGTGCGGTACGTGCCCCTCCAATGTGCAGCATCCCCGTCGGGGAAGGGGCAAACCGCGTCACAACGCGCATGATCAGGGTCATCTCCGCAAGGACGGCGCGAGCGCCGCCGACGGGGTGCAGAAACACGAGGATGACTACAAGTGCAAGGGGGAGGGCCGCCGGGACCAGGGATACTCCGCGGTGCTGCGTCTCTTGTCGGGATGGATAGCCTTCCCCTGGTGCTCGCCTTTGCTGTTTGCGGGGGCGCAGCTGTCTACTTTTCGGTACCGTTCGAGCCCGGATTTACAGCGGTTTCAAGTGCGGCCGCCCCGCTATTCCAAAGTGGCCGGATCTGAATGCACCGAACCCATCTGCGCGTTCGATACAGGCCCAGGCAAAGTTGTCATGGTGAAGCGATCCGACCCGCGTGAAGTTTGCTTCGAGACGACCGCTTCGCCGGCGTCACTCGATGGCACCCTCCCCGCCTGCTGGACCTGGGAGCGCGTCCGCCAGAACGGAAGCAGGACCCTGTACAAGGACGGCGAAAAACTCGTGGACGTCGTGCCCGCGCGTTTGGACAGCACGCCCACCCTGACGGCGCCTTGATGGCCGCGGCCTCAGTCGTACTTGCGGACGAGCGAGACGAGCCGGCCCTGGACTTCAACCCTGTCCGGTCCAAAAATGCGGGTTTCATAGGCAGGATTGGCGGCTTCGAGGGCGACAGAAGCGCCCTTGCGCCGGAGGCGCTTGAGGGTCGCTTCTTCGCTGTCGATCAACGCCACGACAATGTCACCGGTCTGCGCGCTGTTCGTGCGCTTCAGGATCACAATATCCCCGTTGAGGATTCCGGCCTGAATCATCGAGTCGCCCTGAACTTCCAGCGCGAAGTAATCATCGCCATCCGAAACGTCTGTTGGCGCGGGTACGTGGCCGTTGTCCTGCTGGATCGCCGAGATCGGTGACCCGGCCGCAATGCGGCCGACGAGCGGGATCATCCCCGGGCGATGACCGTCCGACACCTGGTTGGCCACCAGGGCGGGTCTGAAGTCCCGCCGTTGGCGCGAGGCCGGCAGGGGCGCCGCCGAGTCTGGCAGCTTCAGGACTTCCAGCGCCCGCGCCCGGTTCGCGAGTCTCCGGATGAACCCGCGCTCTTCAAGCGCTGTGATCAAACGATGGATGCCCGACTTCGATGCCAGGTCGAGCGCTTCCTTCATTTCGTCAAAGGAGGGCGAAACGCCCGTTTCCAGAATGCGGTCATTGATGAAGAGAAGTAGTTCTCTCTGCTTGCTGGTCAGCATGGCGCGGGCCTTCCCAAGTGATTCTATGTTCACTTGTGTTCTATGTGTGTTCTCGTTTCGGGTCAACCTGTTCTGGCGGACAGATCGGAGGCTTTTCGCCGCCAGCCCGCTCAGATTGCGCGGCGCAGCGCGCCGGTGAAGTCCGCCCTGTCGGGCCGTTTCATCAAGCTTTCGCCGATCAGGAACCTCCGGATTCCGAATCCGCGCAGCCGGCTGATATGGGCGGGATCGGATATTCCGCTCTCGGAGATCAGGTTTCGGCCCGCCGGCAGGAGCGGCGCAAGCCGTTCACTGGTGCCGAGATCGGTGACCATGCGTTTAAGGTCGCGGTTGTTTGCGCCGACGAGGCGGAAAGGAAGGCGCAGGGCGCGGTCGAGTTCGGCCTCGTCATGGGTCTCCACGAGCACGTCCATACCAAGGTCAGTTGCGGCCTGGCCAAGATCGGCGGCGCAGGCATCGTCCACTGCGCTCAGGATGATGAGGATGCAGTCTGCCCCGTGCGCCCGGGATTCCAGAATCTGCAGCGGGTCGATCATGAAGTCCTTGCGCAGCATCGGCAGGCGGACCGCTGCGCGGATGGCTTCGAAGTCTGCCAGCGTACCGCCGAAACTCGGCAGGTCTGTCAGCACCGAAAGGCAGGCGGCGCCGCCGCGTTCGTAGTCCAGGGCGATACCGGGTGCATCAGCGCCCGCCAGGATTTCGCCGGCACTGGGCGACTTGCGTTTGATCTCGCAGATCAGCGCGTTTTCACCCGCGTCTGCAATCCGGTCCAGGGCGGCAGCAAACCCGCGGGCCGGCATCTGGGCCTGCGCCTCTGAGAACAGGCTGGACACCGTGCGCGCGGCTTTCAGGGCACGGACTTCGTCTGCCTTGTATTCCAGAATACGGTCGAGCGCGGTTGTCATGCGCCGGGCTCGCCATTGGACGCCTCCCGAAGCTTCTGAAGGGTTTCGCGCGTTTTTCCGGAATCAAGGGCCTCTGCCGCCAGAACGGCGCCGTGCTTCAGGTCCTCCGCGCGGCCGAGCATCAAAAGGCCCGCGGCCGCGTTCAGCAGCACCATGTCCCGAAACGGACCCTCATGACCGTCAAACAGGTCGAGGATCGCTTCGGCATTGCCTTGCACATCGACCCCTTCGAGCATCGACAGGGGATGGCTCGGCAAGCCCGCAACAGACGGTTCGATTTCAAACGACCGGATACCGGCCGGCGTGATTTCACAGACGCGGGTCACGCCGGAGATCGAGATTTCATCAATTCCGTCGAGACCATGCACGACCCAGGACCGGGCCGTGCCAAGTTCGTGCAGGGCCTCGGCCATTGGACGCACCCATTCCGGCGCCCAGACACCGAGCACCTGATGCTGCGCGCCCGCTGGATTGGTCAGGGGGCCGAGCAAATTGAAAATCGTCCGGATCCCGAGCTTTGTCCGGATGGGCGCGACATGGCGCATTGCGCTGTGATGGGTGCGCGCAAACATGAAGCCGACGCCGGCTTTCGCGATGCAATCCTGCAATGTGCGCTCGTCGACATCAAGATTGACGCCGAGGGCTTCGAGAACGTCTGCCGATCCGGTCTTGGGCGGAACCGACCGGTTCCCGTGTTTGGCGACCCGCCCGCCGGCCGCTGCGATGACGAGCGCGCTGGCCGTCGAAGTGTTGAGGCTTTTCCAGGACAGGCCACCGGTACCGCACGTGTCCAGCAGCGGGCCGTCGATGGTTACCCTGCGAGCGTGCCTGCGCATCATCCGCGCGCCCGCGACCAGTTCGCCCGACGTTTCACCGCGAACGGCAAGGCCCATCAGGAAGGCGCCGGTTTCTTCCGGTGCGGCCTCGCCGGTCAGCAAGGCGTCGAATGCCTGTTCCAGCAGCTCCGATTGCAGCGGCTCGCCGCGCGCAATAGCCTTCAGAGATGTGGAAAGCGGGCCTTCTGTCATTTCGGTATCTGCAATAGAAAATTCTTCAAAAGGGCGTGCCCGTGCTCGGTGAGGATGCTTTCCGGATGGAATTGAACGCCGAATATGGGCCGCGAGCGGTGATGGATCGCCATGATCTCGCCATCCTCCGTATGCGCATCAGCGATGAGAACAGCCGGCAGCGTAGACGGCTGAACCGCAAGGGAATGGTAGCGCACGATAGCGAACTCGGAAGGCAGTCCTTCGAACAGGCCGCCGCCAGCATGCTTGATCTGCGACAGCTTGCCGTGCCGGATTTCGCGCGCGCCGACGACATCACCGCCAAAGGCCTGGCCGATGGCCTGATGCCCGAGGCAGACACCAAGGATCGGAAGATCATCCGGCGCTTGGCGGATCAGCTCAAGGCATATCCCCGCTTCATTCGGTGTGCACGGTCCGGGCGACAGCAAGATCGCATCCGGCTTCAAGGCGAGCGCCTCCTCGGCCGACAGTTCGTCGTTCCGGATGACGCGTGTGCGGCTGCCCAGTTCTTCTAGATAGTGAACCAGATTCCACGTGAAGCTGTCATAGTTGTCGACGACGAGGATCATTGGTCGAACTCATAGGCCGCTGAAAGTTCCGCAGCTCGGCGCAGCGCCCCTGACTTGTGCACCGTCTCATCATACTCGTATTGCGGAACCGAATCGAGCACGACGCCGCCGCCAGCCTGGATGTGCAACTGGCCGTCCTTGATGACCGCCGTCCGCAACGCGATGCAGGTGTCTAGATCGCCGTTCCAGCCAAAATAGCCGACCGCGCCACCATAAATGCCGCGCCGTGATGTCTCCATCTCGTCAATGATCTGCATGGCCCGGATCTTCGGCGCGCCGGAAACCGTGCCGGCGGGAAATCCCGCAAGCAGCGCGTCCACGGCATCGAGTCCCTCGCGCAGATCCCCTTCGACATGGCTGACGATGTGCATCACATGACTGTAGCGCTCGACGACGAAGCTCTCGGTTACAGTCACGCTGCCGTAAGCTGCGACTCGTCCGACATCATTGCGGCCGAGATCCAGCAGCATCAGGTGTTCGGCGCGCTCCTTCGGGTCTCCAAGCAGGTCCTCAGCGCGGCGGGCGTCTTCCTCAGCGTCGCCGCTGCGCGGGCGCGTTCCGGCGATCGGGCGGATCGCCACCCGTCCATCCCGAACGCGGACCAGGATTTCGGGGCTTGATCCGACCAGGCACACGTCGCCCAGGTTCATGTGAAACATGAATGCAGACGGGTTGAGGCGGCGCAGGGCGCGGTAAAAGCTGATCGGCTTGCGCGCAAAAGGCGTTGTGAAGCGCTGGCTTGGAACGACCTGGAAAATGTCACCGGCCTTGATGTAGTCGCGGCATTTCTCGACGATCTCGAAGTAACGTTCCTTGCTCGTGTCCGAGGTCAATGCAACCGGCACCGCCTCTCCGGCTTTCGGCGGTGTCGAGGCGAGCCGCTCAAGCCGGACTTCAACCTCGTCCAGCAAGTGTTCAATATCAGCGCTGTCTTCATCGTCCTGGCGACCTACGATCAGAAGCTCTTGGTACAGATGATCGAAGATGACGACGACACGGGGAACGAGAAGCAGTGCCTCAGGCACACCCAGCACGTCGGGCTTGGTGATGGCCACCGGTTCGACGTACTGGATCATGTCGTAACCGAGATAACCGAACGCCCCCGATGCCATCGGCGGAATGCCTTCGGGAGCCTCGGCGCGTGCAGACGCCACAAATCGCCGGAGGGCATCAATTGGCGTACCGGGCTCCACGGACGCATCAGCGAAGTCCGGCGACCGGCTCGTCTCCGCCACGCCATCGTTTATCCGAAACCAGCGGCCGGGTTCGATGCCGATGAACGAGTATCGGCCAAGGCGTTCGCCGCCCGCAATGGATTCGAAAAGAAAGCTGCCCGGCAATTCGGCGCCCAGCTTGAGCATCGCGCCAACGGGTGTTTCGATGTCTCCAATCCGGCGCCGGATGATCAGCCGCGCGGTCATTGCGTCTCCGAGATCGACCGTTTGTAAGCGGCGAGTGCAGCCTGATTTGTGCGGAGTTTCATAGCGGTGGAGATTTCGGCTTGCAGGGCTTGGACGAGATCCTGTGCCAGCGTGTTCGACATGGCCGCAGACAGTTCTGCGCCGATACCCGCCATAGCGGCCTCGCTGGGCGGCTCGATGCTCTTGACCGTCAGGATCACGTGAATATTGGGCGTCCCGGTCGGCAGGTTGACGACCTTGCCCAGCTGAGTACTGAACATCGCTTGCTGGATCGGGCCCGGAATTCCGGCATTGCCCGCATTCGAACGGGTGACCGACTGAGGCAGCGTCTCGATGACTGCTTCCGTTCGGGTTGCAGCCTGTTCGAATGTCTCGTTGCCGGACGATATTGAATCGATCAGGCCCGTCACTGCCGCCTGGCTCGCCGAGCTCTGGAGATCGGAGACGAGCAGCGCGCGAACGCTGGTCTGGATATCTTCAAAGGCCGGTGTCGAGGCGGGAACGATCTCGCGCGTTGTCGCAACAAAGATCGCCGTCGGCGTATCGAAGCGGCTGGTCAGCTCTCCGGCTTTCAGCCTGAAGGCCTGCGCGAGCGCGTCTTTAGCTTCATTCAGCATGCCGAACTGGCGGCCGGTCTTGGACACCCCGTTCGCGTCGACTTCAATGAAGCTCATCACCGGGACTTTGAGTTCGCCGGCGACCTGGCCGAGATCGAAACCGGCCGCCAGGGCCTCATCGAGGGTTTCCATTTTCTCCGAGAAAAGGATCTGGGCGCGCTCGCGGGCAAGTTCGTCGCGAATGATGTCCGAGACCTCTTCGATCGGCTTCACGGGGCCGGGTTGAACCGAGATCAGCCGTGCCACGATCCACTGCCCGTTGATTTCGCGCGGGCCAAACATGGCGCCGCTTTGCTTGCCGGCGCCAAACATTGCGTCGCGGAGCATTTCATCTGACACTTCCGCGGCGCGGCTGGTTTTCAGAGTGTTGGAAACGGCGCCAACCACGGCGTTCGGATCGCCGCCACCGGCGAGAACGCCGAACGCGGCCCGGGCCGCATCGCGATTGTCGAACACGAGTTCGGCATAGGTGCGCTGATCAGGGTCCGAAAAGCGTTCGGATTTGGTGGCTTCATAGATCGTTGCGATTTCCTGATCGGTCACTTCGACTTCGCCGATGAAGTCTTCGGCCGACATTCTGAGAAGGTCGATGCCCCGGCGCTCAGGCTGTTTCAGCTGTTCGAGATGTGTGTCGTAGTACGCCTTCACCTCTTCGTCGGTCGGCTCGATGGGCGGCGTGCCCCTCAGCGTATCAAAGAAGAACCAGGAGACGTTCCGGGCTTCGCCGAAATACAGGATCTGTACGTCGCTGAGGATCTGAGGCGCTGAAACTGCCGCCGTTGCAGCCGACTGCATTGTCTGGATCATCAGGTCGTCCCCGATCTGATCCTCGAATTCGCGGAGCGTGAAGCCGAGTTGTTGCAGACGCTGGCGCAGCAGGGTTGGGTCCAGCTCGCCCGTCAAAGGGTTCTGGAAGGCCTCGATCGACTTGGTCTGCTCCAGCACGGCGTCCGTTGACGGTGAAACACCAAGGCTTGCGCCATAACCGAGAACGGTGATCCGTGCTGATTCAGACTCGAAAATCTGGTCAATCAGTCCGTTGGTGAGGGCTTCGGTCTTGGTCACCGGCTGTTCGGAGGTCGTGTTCATGTTGCGCAGGACCGCCTCGACCCGGCGATCCAAGTCGGCCGGATCAAAGCCACGCGTACCGGCCTGTGCGACGTTCGATCCGAGGCCGCTGCGAAGGACGTTGACCACAGAATCGACGCCAAAAAATGCCATGCCCACAATGATGACCATAAGAATGATCTTGCCGAAGACCGAATTGGTCAGTCGTTTCATAATGGCAATCATGGGTTTGCGGCTCTTTGGATTGGGTTTGCCGGTTGGCTCACAGCTTGCTAGGCGACCATCCGGCTACTTGCAAGACGGGGAACGCGGCATGAATCGGAAGCTTATCGCCGGAAACTGGAAGATGAACGGGCTGCGCGCCGATCTTCAAACGGTACGTGAAGTGTGCGCCGCCGTCAAAGGTGAAGAGACCGCGCCCGAGACCCTGCTCTGCGTGCCGGCGACGCTTCTGGCGGCGGCGACAGCAACGGCTGATGGCTCGGCGCTGCGGATCGGAGGCCAAACCTGCCATTTCCAGCAAAAAGGCGCCTTCACAGGGGACGTTTCTGCCCAGATGCTGCAGGACGCGGGGGCGTCCTATGTGATCGCCGGTCACTCCGAGCGGCGCATCCTTCACGGCGAATCCGACGAAATTGTCGCAGCGCAGGCCGCCGCCGCCATCGCATCGGGCCTTGTGCCCATCATTTGCGTCGGCGAAACGCCCGGCGAGCGCACATCGGGTGAGACTTTGCAGGTGATCGAGCGCCAGTTAACGGGCTCCCTCGCCGGTCTCGAAGCGGCGTCCGCCTTTGTCATCGCCTATGAGCCCCTCTGGGCCATCGGGACCGGCAAAGTTGCGACGCCCGAACAGATTGCCGAAGTCCACGACCACGTTCGCGGGTTCCTGGCCAACCGGTTCGGCCCAGCGGGCAACGCGGTCCGAATCCTCTATGGCGGCAGCCTGAACCCGGGAAATGCAGCCGAAATCCTGGCGATTTCCAATGTCGATGGAGGGCTGATTGGCGGCGCGAGCTTGAAGGCGGCGGACTTCCTCGCCATCTACACGACGGCGTGCGCCCTCGAAGGGTGATACGACCGGCTTGGCGAATGCCCCTAACAGGGATAAGCGAGCGCGAAATTCAAAAGTAGCCGGGCCCTGATCCATGCAGAACGTTATCCTCGTCATCCACATTCTCGCCTGTCTGGCCATGATCGGCCTCGTGCTGGTCCAGAAATCGGAAGGCGGCGGGCTGGGAATCGGCGGTGGCGGCGCGAATTCGCTGATGTCGGGCCGGGGCGCTGCGGGCGCCATCGTGCGCACCACGATCATCATCGGCGGCATCTTTTTCGCCACAAGCCTTGCATTGACGTCGATCGCCAACCGCGCGGGCGACACCCGGTCCGGCATCGAGAAGGCGCTGGAAGAAACCGCCCCGGCGGGCGCCACCGGCGATCCGGTCGACCTTTTCGACCCGTCGGTGTCCTTGATTGAAAGCGATCCGGTCCCGTCTCCCACACCGGACGCCACCGTTGTGGCAGATCCGCCGGCTGACCCGGCTCCAGTCGAAGTTCCGCTGCCGGCCGTGCCCGAGGTGACGCCCGAAACGACGCCGGCCGAGACGAATCCCCAGTAATTTTGGCAACTCACGCTTTCGCGGGCAGCGGGCTGCGCGAATCGTTGCAAGAATGTGATCCCATGATCCGCTACATTTTCATTACCGGCGGCGTGGTGTCTTCCTTGGGCAAGGGCATCGCTTCGGCGGCGCTGGGCGCCTTGTTGCAATCGCGCGGCTATGGCGTGCGCTTGCGCAAGCTCGACCCGTATCTCAACGTTGATCCAGGCACGATGAGCCCCCGCCAGCACGGCGAGGTGTACGTCACCGATGACGGCGCCGAGACCGATCTCGACCTTGGTCACTACGAGCGCTTCACGGGCGTTTCGGCGCGCCAGTCCGACAACATCACGACCGGGCGGATCTACAGCCGCATCATCGAGAAAGAGCGCCGCGGCGATTATCTCGGTGCAACCATCCAGGTCATTCCGCACGTCACCAATGAGATCAAGGATTTCGTCCTTTCCGATCCGGGGGAGGGGGTTGATTTCGTGCTCTGCGAGATCGGCGGCACGGTAGGCGACATCGAGGGCCTGCCCTTCTTCGAAGCCATTCGCCAGCTCGGCCAGGAACTCGGCCCCGAGCGCACCTGCTTCATCCACCTGACATTGCTGCCCTACATTCCGGCCGCCGGTGAAATGAAGACCAAGCCGACCCAGCACTCCGTGAAGGAATTGCGTTCGATCGGCATTCAGCCACAGATCTTGCTCTGCCGCTGCGACCGGCCCATTCCCGAGAACGAAAAAGGCAAGATCGCCAGCTTCTGCAACGTTCGCCCGTCGAGCGTCATCGAAGCGCGGGATGTGCGCCACATTTATGATGTGCCGGCCGCCTATCACGCGGAAGGCCTCGACAAGGAAGTGCTGCGCCATTTTTCCATCGGCGACGCGCCGGCGCCGGACCTGTCCGGCTGGCAGCGGATTGCCCAGACAATCCACAATCCGGACGGCGAGGTCTGCATTGGCCTCGTCGGCAAATATACCGACGTGCCGGACGCGTACAAATCAGTTGCTGAAGCGCTGAGCCATGGCGGCGTTGCCAACAATGTCAAAGTGTCCGTCCGGCTGATCAACTCCGAAGAATTCGATGATGACGCAAGGCCGCTCGACATTCTCGAAGGCGTCCACGGCATCATCCTGCCCGGCGGCTTTGGCGAGCGCGGCGCCCATGGCAAGATCCGCGCGTCGCGGTTCGCGCGCGAACGCCAGGTACCCTGTTTCGGCATCTGCTACGGCATGCAGATGTCGGTCATTGAAGTCGCGCGCAACCTCGCCGGTCTCAAGGACGCCAATACGACCGAGAATGATCGCCGCACCCGCCATCCGCTTGTTGGACTGATGGAGGAGTGGACCCGGGGCAACGAGAAGGTCACCCGCGACGAGAACACCGACAAGGGCGGCACGATGCGTCTCGGCGCCTATCCCGCGCGCCTGAAGCAAGGCAGCCGTGTGGCCGAGGTGTACGGATCAGATGAAATCTCCGAACGGCACCGTCACCGTTATGAGGTGAACGCCACCTACATTCCGGAACTCGAAAAGCATGGCGTCGTGTTTTCGGGTCTTTCGCCGGATGGCACTTTGCCTGAGATCTTCGAAATTCCGGATCATCCCTGGTTCATCGGTGTCCAGTTTCACCCCGAATTGAAGTCCCGCCCCTTCGAGCCCCATCCGCTGTTCGCAAGCTTCATTGCAGCCGCTGTGAAGCAATCTCGTCTGGTCTAGGTCAGGTCCGCGTCAGCTGGAACTGGCCGACATTGATCCGGCCATCGCTGAACCCTGCCTCGCAATAGCTGAGATAGAAGTTCCAGAGCCGGCGGAACTGCTCGTCGAAACCGTGCTCGCGGATTTCGTCCCAGCGCCCGTTGAAAGCGCGCGACCACTCGCGGCAGGTGCGCGCATAGTCCTGACCGAAATAGGCGACGCCGTCATGGCGCAGGCCCGCTGCACTGAGCTGTTCCTTGAGCACTTTCTCGCTGATCAGCATGCCGCCGGGAAAGATGTGCTGCTGGATGAAATCGACACGCTGGCGGTAGCGCGGGAAAAGCTCGTCATCGATAGTGATGATCTGAAGCGCAGCCCGGGCGCCGTCCTTCAGCGACGAAAACACCTTGGCGAAATAACTTGGCCAATACGGTTCGCCAACCGCTTCGAACATTTCGATGGATGCGACGCCGTCATAGGTGCCGACATGGTCGCGGTAGTCTTCGAGACGGATCTCGACGCGGTCGCTGAGCCCGTTCCTGCGCATCCGCTCTTCGGCGTAGGCTTTCTGGGCGGGTGAGATCGTCAGGCACGTCACGCGGCTTCCGCGATGCTTCGCGGCGAATTCTGCAAAGCCGCCCCAGCCGCACCCGATCTCCAGAATGTGAGAATCCGGTCCAGCCTGGATGCGGTCACAGATCTCACTGTATTTGTGCATCTGGCCCTGCTCGAGCGACTGGTTCGGACTTTGGAAGTAGGCGGACGAATAGGTCATGCTCGGATCCAGCCACTTTTCGTAGAAGGCGTTTCCGAGATCGTAGTGTGCCATGATGTTTTTCTTCGCGCCGGCTTTCGAATTGCGCCGGCTCAGCGCGTGCCGCACCATGTTGAACGAACGCACAAAGATATTGCCGCGCGACAGGCGTGCGGCGGAATCGAAATTCGCGGAAAAGAAGCGCAACACGGCTGTCAGGTCCGGCGTTGACCAGTCTCCGTCCATGTAGGATTCGGCGAACGCCACATCGCCGCCGGAAAGCGCGCGGTTGATGAATCGGAAGTTGTGGACATTGATGGTTGCAACAGGGCCCTCGCCCTCAGTCTGGAACTGTACCTGCGTGCCATTCGGCAGTACGAAGTTGAGGGTTCCCTTCTTTGTACGGAGCAACACCATCGCAGCAATTCTGAAACTGGCAGAAGCGCCTTTCAGATGCCGGATTGTCTGCGGGGTGGCGATGATCACTGTACTCATGCAAAAGCTTCCGGTTCTGGCGTCAAATGACGGTTGTGTCTGAGGCAGCAACGGTTGCGATGTCTTCGGGTTTCGAAGGACGAGAATGGTACTTTGCGCCCCGCATCCACAAGAGCAAGGCCTGCCAGTGTATGGCAAACGTGACGCCGAGGGACGACAGGGGGTTGGTCAAGGCAAGTCTCATCAGATTGGCAGTTGTTGCCTCCTTCATACGCGCCTTGATGTTCGCCAGATGTGAGCGCTCGCCATCTTTCATGTTTTCCACAACCACATCGAGCGTTCCGGCAGGTTCGCGCAGCGTAAACCTGTATTGGCCGCTCACGTCGAAGAAGGGGGAGACGTGAAAGCTCTTTGGCGCCAAGTGCACCGAGCGTTGGCCGCTGATGGCGGCAACGTAGCAGTGGCGCTCGCCAAACGTGTTGCGCACCTCATAGATGATGCCCGCAAGTTTGCCGTCCGGCGCATAGCCGTACCAGAGCGACAGCGGCGCAAACTTGTAGAAGAAATGGCGTGCAAAGGTCACCAGGCGGATCGTGCCGGCGCGCAGATCGACACCCGCCGCGGCGAACTGACCTTCGGCCCAGCATCGCAGGCTGACCGACGGATCCTGCGAGCCATGGTCGCGTTCCTGAAACGAGAACAAGCCGGGACTGTTGACCGAAAAGAGCGATGACATCCGGCCAGCTTCCTCAAGCCGGTCGATGTCCAGATCGATCAGGGCAATCTCGTAGCTGAAGGCTCTTTCGAATGGAACAAAGCGCTTGTGGTGCGTCTGCCCTTTCCAGAGCCTCAGCGGGGGTGGTGTCACGCTGATACCTCGGCCTTCACTTCTGGATCCAAATTGTTGCGCCGGAGCTCCAGAATGTCCACGCCTTTCGCGGTCCAGGGGACTTCGCCGCCGAGTGACAGAGCGGGCGAAAGTCCGGATTTGAGACCGTCTTCATGGAAACCGCGCCCCATCCAGGCGCCCGCAAACCAGAGCCCGTCCTGACCCTGAGCCCGCTTCAACGAGCGCACGGCCGCTTCAGCCGCCGCATCGAATTGCGGGTGATCGAAGCTGTACTCATGGAAGGTGAGGTGCGGGGCAGGCGGCCTTTCCGGGTTCAACGTGATGAACACGGGCCGCCGCGCATCGATGTTCTGCAGCTTGTTCATCCAGTAGGTGAGACAGATTTCGCCATTCGCCTGCTTGAGAACGTTCCAGCTGGCCCAGGCAGCCTTGCGTGCCGGCATCAATGACGGATCGCGGTGCAGATAGATCGTGTTCGGACGATACCTGACGGACCGCAGATAGAAAGCCGGCGTTTCAAAGTCTCGCTCGACTAGGCGCAGGGCTTGATCCGAATGGCAGGCGAGAATCACATGGTCGAAAATCTCGGGAAGCCCTGTTTCCGGAACAACGGCGATCTTGTCTCCGAACGGATGTACCCGGTCGATCGGTGTCTGCAGCCGGACCCGCGCGCCGAGCGCCTCGCCCACCTTGCGGACATAGCTCTGGCTGCCCCCTGTCACCGTTCGCCATTTCGGACGTTCCTTGTGCATCAGACGGTGGTTGTCGAAAAACTGGAAGAAGCTGAGGGCAGGGTAGTCCAGCATCCGGTCTTCCGGCGTGGACCAGATCGCTGCCCCCATCGGCAGGATGTAATTGGTCCGGAAGTCGTCATCAAAGCCGTGGCGGTCCAGCCAGTCGCGAAGTGTGGAGTCCGCGACCGTGCCAGCCGCCAGATCCTTTCGCGCGGTGTCGTTGAACGCGAGGATCGTCCGCCAGAACTTGTGAAAGCGCAGGTTCAGCAGATTGCGCTTCTGGGCGAATATGCCGGTCAGCGTGGAGGCCCAGGTCCATCCTTCCGGGTCGGTCACCGAAAAGCTCATATCGGAGGCTTCCGTCTCGACCTGCAGCGCATCGAGGAAGCCGATCAGGTTGGGATAGTTGAGCCCGTTATAAACGATGAATCCGAGATCGACGTTCAGAGGTGTGCCGTCATAGTCGAAGGTATGCGTGCAGGCATGTCCGCCCAACCGGTCGTCCTTCTCGAACAGGGTTACGTCAGCCGTATCGCGCAAGGCCCAGGCGGCGCCGAGCCCAGAGATGCCCGACCCGATGATGGCTATTCTTGTCATGCTGCCCCCTGCTCCTCTTTGGTCATCTTGTAAGCGTCGAGTGCACGTTGCCGCGCGGCGGCGTGCTCGACGATGGGCTTCGGATAGGTTTTTCCCAGCGTCACGCCCGCAGCCTGCAATACATCTGGCGGCGCGTCGAAGGGCGAATGGAGGAACTTGTCCGGCAGCCGGGCGAGCTCCGGACACCAACGGCGCACATAGGCGCCCGTCTCATCGAACTTGCTGCCTTGGGTGATCGGATTGAACACGCGGAAATAGGGCGCCGCGTCGGCGCCGCTGCCGGCTGTCCATTGCCAGCTGGCGGCATTGGCGGCCGGGTCTGCGTCCAGCAGCGTATCCCAGAACCAGGCTTCGCCGGCTTGCCAGTGCAGCAAGAGGTGCTTGGTCAGGAACGAGGCCACGATCATCCGCACACGGTTGTGCATCCAGCCGGTATGCCAGAGCTCGCGCATGCCGGCATCGACAATCGGGTAGCCGGTCATCCCGCGCTGCCAGTTGCTCAACGCCGCCGGATCAGTGCGCCACGGCATCCGGTCGAAATTCGGATTGTAGTTGTCTTGCGCCAGCGCCGGATTGAAGTTCAGCAGCACGTGCGAAAATTCGCGCCACGCAATCTCCGACAGGAATACCTCGGCGCTGCGTTCGTCGAATCGGCCCGTCTCGACGCCCGCCTTCACGGCGCGCCAGATCTGCGCTGGTCCGATCTCGCCAAACCGCAGATGCGGGGAAAGGCGCGAGGTTGACGTGGCGATGTCTGGGCGGTTGCGGCTTTCGGCATAGCCATTGATCGGTCCGTTCAGAAAGGCCTTGAGGATCGCGCATGCGCCGTCTTCGCCCGGTGTCCAAGCCCCGGAAAACCCGCCCGACCAATCGGGCGCCGTTGGATGAAGTCCCCAGTCGTCCAGATGTTCACCGGGAACATCGCACGTTTGCAGACGCTCCGGCGCAGGCAGCGGCAGCGCCGGTACGTAGTTGGCCCTCAGCGCGCGCCAGAACGGCGTGAACACGCGGTAGTAGCCGCCTGTTCCGGTTTTGAGGTGCCAGGGTTCCAGCAGCAGGCGGGCGTTGAAGCTCTCGACCGCAATCCCGTCGGCCTTCAGAGCTGCCTTCACGCGCGCGTCGTTTGTCTGCTCTGCCCCGCTGTACCGGCGGTTCCAGACGACGGACCGCGCGCCGGTCTCGCCGATGAGATCCGCCAGAACCTCCGCCGGCGGGCCTGAGCGCAGCACGAGG
>JBGSOU010000596.1:0-3033 GCA_041739025.1 Hyphomonas sp. | reverse complement strand
GCGCAGGGTTTTTCCGGCATGCACCGGCTTGTCCATCGCGATGAACCATTGCGGCGTGGCGCGGCGGATGACCGGCGCCTTGGAGCGCCAGGAGTGGGCATCGCGGATCGTGGTGATGCCGCGTGCGAGCAGGTTGCCGCTCTCGGCAAGGAGGCGGATGACTTCGTTGTTGGCCTTGCCCGCTTCGCCGCGCTTCTTGCCGGACGTGACGATGATGTCGAGACCCTTGAGGGGCTCGGGCACATCATCCGTATAGCGACCATCGGCATCGACGATCTGGCGAATCTGCTGCGTAGTGTGGCCGGAGGCGACCCATACCTCGAAGTCATCTTCGCCATGGGCGGGCGCGGTGTGGACGAAGCCCGTGCCGGCGTCGTCGGTGACGTGGTCGCCGGCGAGCATGGGGATGGGATGCTGGAAAAATTCTCCGACATAGTAGAGCGGGTGCTTGAGCGTCCAACCGTGAGGGTCAACAGTTCCAAGCGGCTTGAAGCGCTTCACTTTCGCTGATGACATCACGTCTGAAGCGAGATTTTCGGCAAGCACCAGTCGATCGCCTACAGCCGCATAAGGTGCAAAACCCAATTCAGCTTCGGTCGCAACTTCTTCGACTTCGTAAGCGACGTAAGTGATGCTCGGATTGAAACTAACTGCTTGGTTCGCCGGGATTGTCCAAGGTGTTGTAGTCCAGATGACAACTTTCGCATTCAGCAACTCCGAGACTTCCAAGAAGTCGCGACGGCTTTTCATTGGTTTGGCGTTGAAATCGATCCCAAACTTCACCCACACCACCGGCACTTTCCGGTCGTGGTACTCCACCTCGGCCTCAGCCAAAGCGGTGCGTTCCACCGGGCTCCACATGATCGGCTTGGCGCCGCGCACGAGGCCGCCTTTCATCGCCATGTCGAGGAATTCCGAGACGATCATCGCCTCGCTCTCGAAGGCCATCGTCAGGTACGGATTGTCCCATTCGCCCTCGATGCCGAGGCTGCGGAACTCCTTGCCCTGCACTTTCACCCAATGCTCGGCATAGGCGCGGCAGGCGGCGCGGAACTCGTCCGGCGGCACGGAGTCCTTCGGGCGGTTCTTGGAGCGGAACTCCTCCTCCACCTTCCATTCGATCGGCAGGCCGTGGCAGTCCCAGCCCGGGAGGTAGGAGGCGTCAAAACCCTGCATCTGATGCGAGCGGACGATGATGTCCTTGATGATCTTGTTGAGCGCCGTGCCGAGGTGGATGTGGCCGTTGGCGTAGGGCGGGCCGTCATGCAGGATGAACGGCGTGCGGCCCTGCGCATCGGCGCGCAGCTTCGCGTAGAGGCCCATCTCGTCCCAGCGCCTGATCCATTCCGGCTCGGCCTTGGGCAGGCCGGCGCGCATCGGGAACTCGGTTTTCGGCAGGAACAGCGTGTCGCGGTAGTCGCGTTCAGTCGCAGCGGTATCGGTCATCTTGGGTCAGGTCTTCGTCAGCGAAACGGGGATGGGCGAGCGGCCTCAGGCCAAACGGGCTTACCCGGCAACCGCTGAAGATAACCTTCAGCCGGCAGCCGGGCCGCTAATTCGAATTACCAGAATCGTCAGGGTCTTCGCCATGGCCGCAGCGGTTATCACGCCCGCCCCGGCCCTGTCACCCCTTCCCGGAAGGCTTACCAGTCGTCGCCTTCAGGCGCCCAGTCACCGACCTGCCAGACATAGTCCGCCGCCTGCGGGGCGATGGCGAGCAGGTTCAGGAGGTTGTCCTTGATGTTCCGCTCGGTCATGCCGCCATCGAGAATGACGTACCGCGTGAGGCCCACGGTCGGGGTGGCCCCGTCAACGCCGCCCTCGGAATACCAGGCAGACGTTGCCGCCCACATCAGGTTCACGTCGTTGATCCGCTCCAGCGTCTCTTCGCCGTCCGCGTCGTAGCGCACCTGCATGTTGATGCCGAGGCAGCCATCGGTGCCCTCGACGTCACAGGCCGTGCCGATCACGTTGAAGATCAGGCCGGTCGCTTCGGTATCGGTGGCGCGGATGGAGACGGCGCCGTCATCGCCCGTGCTGTTGATGGTATAGCCTTCCTCGGTCAGGATCCGCTGCAGGTCAGCCAGCTTGACGGAAGTGACGACCCGGCTGTCATCGGCCAGCGCCGGTGCGGCGATCGCGGCCAGAATGGCCAGGCTTGTGAGTGTACGGCGCATGCGATGTCCTCCCCGCGCAGAATGGAGGCAAAACATCCTACCGTTCGATTGCCTTGTGAAGGGCGAGGAAGCGGTGACATTGCGGAAATTTCAAGATTCATCCCCGCGTTGCAAGGATTTCCCGGGCCTGGGCGGCGTCCCGGTGCATCTGTTCGACCATCAGCTCCAGACTGTCGAACCGGCGCTCCGGGCGAAGGTAGGCGATCATCTGCACGTCGAGTTTCCTGCCATAGATGTCGCCGGAAAAGTCAAAGACATGCGTTTCCAGCAGCGGATCGCGCAGCCCGGTGGTCGGCGTGCGGCCGAAATTGGCCACGCCCGGCCGCCAGTCCGCCTCGCCCTCGATCCGGGCCCGAACGGCATAAACGCCGAATTTGGGATGGATCAGCTCGCCCAGCTGGATGTTCGCGGTGGGAAAGCCGAGCTTGCGGCCATTGCGCTCACCCGATTCCACCACCCCGTCCGCCACCCAGGGCGTGCCCAGCATTTCGGCGGCGAGTTCTGGCTCACCCGCCATCAGCGCCTGACGGATCGCGGTGGACGAGGCCTTGGCGCCCCGGCCTTCCACTTCCTCGACAATCGACACGCCGAAGCCGAGCGCCCGGCCGAGACTGGACAGTCTCTGCGCATGCCCCATCCGCCCCCGCCCGAAGCGGAAGTCGAACCCGACCGAGATGTGCGTCACGCCCAGCCCGTCGACCAGCACGGTGCGCACGAAGCCCTCATCGGTCATCGCGGCCATTTCGCCGTTGAACGGCAGTTCGAACACGGTGGCGGCCCCGGCCGCCAGAATGGCCGCATTGCGCCGCTCTGGCCGGAAGATGCGGAAGGGCGGATCGCCCGGGCGGAAATAGGC
>JBGSOU010000585.1:0-3511 GCA_041739025.1 Hyphomonas sp. | reverse complement strand
GTCAGCTGCGGCGCGGCGCACTTCGTTGGCGGCCTCCGCTTCGGCGCGGGCAATCCGGGCGACAGCCTGGGCTTCGCGGCGAGCGATCTTGTCGGTCAGGTCTTTCTTGGCGTCTTCCAGCATCTGCTTGGCGTCGCGTTTGGCCTGCTCGATGATGGCTTCGGCTTCCTTGTCGGCATCCTGCTGACGGCGCTCGGCCAGCGCCAGCGCTTCGGCCGCCTGCTCACGCAGGTTTGCCGCTTCTTCAAGCTCCTTCCGGATACCTTCAGCGCGATTGTCGAGGTTTCCAAGCACCATCTTGAACGCGCCAATGCGCCACAGGATGGCAAGGAAGATCAGGACCCCGACCATCACAAGGTTTGTGACGGGGTCCGTGAACGGGGTCAGCAGCGTGTCTTCGCCTTCAGCGGCGAGTGCCGCCGGGGCGAAGGTGATTGCGGTCAGCGCCAGGGTAACGGAGCGAAAGGTCATCCGCGATTCTCCAGTGCGGCCGCGACGGCTTTCTTGACGTCGGACTTGGACGCCTTGACGCCCAAACGGGCCGTCATGGCTTCCGCCGTATCGACGGCAATCTGCTCGACATTCTTCATGGCGTCGGCGCGCAGTTTGGAGATGCGTCCTTCGGCCGTTTCGAGCTTGCGCGCCAGATCGGCATCGACGCGTGCGGTTTCAGTCGCAAGTTCCGCTTCGGTTTTCTCACGGGCCTTGTCGCCCGTTTCGCGCGCCTTGGCGCGGGCCTGGGCGAGGCGCAATTCCAGCGCCTTTTGCGCTTCGACCGACTGGTTGTTCAACCGGGCCGCTTCATCAAGATCCGCAGCGATCCGGTTGGCGCGCTTCTCCAGCGTGTCGCTGAGCTTCGGAAGAACGAAGCGTCCGAGGGCGTAGTAGAGCCCAAGGAAAAAGAACGCCAGCCAGAACAGCTGGGAGGCAAACCAGTTCGGATCGAACGCGGGGAAGGGCGCCTTGACGCCTTCGCCATGCTCGCCGCCGTGGGCAGCCGTTTCTGCGAGAAATGCCAGCAAGCTCATGGCGTGCCCAGCTCCTTACCTGTTGCCGGACTTAAGCGGCGAACAGGATCAGAATCGAGATGACGAACGCGAAGAGGCCAAGGGCTTCTGCGAGGGCCATACCGAGGAAGAGGTTGCCCGACTGCTGCGGAGCAGCCGAAGGATTGCGCATGGCAGCGTCGAGGTACGAGGCAAAGATGTTGCCCACGCCGATTGCGGCGCCGAACATGCCGAGCGTGGCGAGGCCAGCGCCGACATACCGCAGGCCTTCTGTGATGTTGCCTTCCATGGGAGTCTCCTATTGGGATCGAGGGGAAAAGGGGTTTGTGAGCGTCCGTGAAGCGTGTTCCGCTGTAGGCGTCAAGGGGCAGATCTTGGCGCGATTGGACGCACCGGCGGGAAAATTCTTCGGTCAGTGTTGCGGGTGGATGGCGTCTTTGAGGTAAACGCAGGTCAGCAGGGAAAAAACATACGCCTGCAGGAAGGCGACCAGGAATTCGAGACCCGTTACCGGGATCAGCAGAACATAAGGCACCCACGACGCCCAGGCCAGACCGGCGCCCGCCATCATGACCACGAAAATGGCCAGCAGTTTCAGCATGATGTGGCCGGCCATCATGTTGGCAAACAGACGCATGCCAAGGGTGAACGGGCGGGCAAGGAAGGAAATGATCTCGATCGGCACGAGAAAGAACATGACCGGCAGGGGCACGCCGTGCGGCGCGAAAAGTCCAAAGAAACCAAGGCCGTTCTTGTAGATGCCATAGATCACCACGATCAGGATCACCACGACCGCCAGCGCGCCCGTCACGGCGATGTGGCTGGTGGTGGTGAAGGCATAGGGGAACATGCCGACGATGTTTGCGCCGAGAATGAAGAAGAACAGCGTGAACACGAACGGGAAGAACTTCAGGCCTTCTTCCCCGGCGGTCGAGCGCACCATGTCGGCGATGAAACCGTAGGACAGCTCGCCCAGCGACTGGATGCGATTCGGGATCAGCGATCCGCGCGAGGCGGCGAGGCCGAGAATGCCAAGGATCAGACCGGTGGAGACCAGCATCCAGAAACTGGAGTTGGTGAAGGACAGGTTATAGCCCGCCACGTTCCAATCGAGGAGCGAGAAAATCTTGAACTGGTGGATCGGGTCCGTGGACACGGTCGGAAAGAGGCCGGGAAAAGGCAGATTCATCAGGTCTTCTCGTCTGTCGGTTCCGGCGTTTCGGCCGATTTCTGTGACTCTTCAGACAGCTGCTTGGCTGCCCGCATAAGGTTTCGCATGCCCGCCGCGATGCCGAACCCCATCATCACGAGCAGGCCCCAGGGAGAGCTGTTCGCGAAATGGTCGATCAGCAGGCCCAGACCGACACCGACGACAACCGCGGCCACAAGTTCCGAGCTGTAGCGCAGGGCCATGCTCGCAGGTTTGTTGGCGCTTGCTTCTCGTTGGAGTCTGGCCCGGTTCGCCTTCTCCTCCCGCAGGGCCTGGGCCTTCGCGATCCGGTCGCCGAGATCCGAAGGATCAGGTCCGGGCATCTGAAGGCTCCTGCCGATGAAAGAGGGACGACGTGCACCACCCCATGAAATTTCGCGCAAACTATGAGGGGGGGGCGGGCAAGTCAACGGAATTCAAGGGGATCTAGAGCCCTGTAATTATTGAGGTAACGAGGCGCGAGGCTGCGCTACTCCGCCGCAACGAGCCGTTCGGCCGCCTCAAGGTCCACCGAAACCAGTTTTGAAACACCCTTTTCGCGCATGGTGACGCCGAAAAGCCGGTCCATCCGGCTCATGGTTACCGGATTGTGCGTGATCACCACGAATCGCGTGTCAGTTCGCTGACGCATTTCGTTCAGCATGTTGCAGAACCGGTCCACGTTTGCGTCATCCAGTGGCGCATCCACCTCATCCAGCACGCAGATCGGAGCAGGGCGCGACAGGAAGACGGCAAAGATCAGGGCTGAAGCCGTGAGCGCTTGTTCGCCGCCAGACATCAGCGCCAGCGTGCCGAGTTTCTTTCCTGGGGGTTGGGCAAAGATCTCCAGGCCCGCATTCAGCGGGTCGTCCGCATCGACCAGACGGAGTTCGGCCTGCCCCCCGGCGAAGAGCGCCGTGAACAGCGCCTTGAAGTGTTCGTTGACCGCGTCGAACGCCTCGATCAGGCGCTGCCGCCCTTCGACGTTCAAGGCCTCGACGCCTTCGCGCAGCTTGGCGACAGCGGCAATCAGGTCATCGCGTTCGGCAATCTGGACGCCAAGGCGGGTTTCCAGTTCCTCGGCTTCTTCTTCGGCATTCATGTTGACGCCGCCCAGCTGATCGCGCTCGCGGCGTAGGCCGTCGAGCCGGGTTTCGGCTTCGCGCGGCGTGAATGCGCCCAATTCGTTTTCATCGAGGCCAGCTTCGGCAATCGCCAGCAAACCTTCGGGCGCACGCTGGAAGGTGTTGCGAGCGTGTTCAATGCATTCGGCCAGTTTGACTTCGGCATTCTCCAGCTTCACCGACCAGGCGGC
>JBGSOU010000556.1:0-2042 GCA_041739025.1 Hyphomonas sp. | reverse complement strand
GCGCGGAGGAAATCGTCAACCTGCCTTTGGCAGCCCTCGGACGGTCTGCCGGGTTCCTGATCACGGCGTTCGAAGGGGGCAGGCGCCATCTCGCGAACCTGCGCACGCGGCCGATGGATTTTGATCCGGCGACACGCGACCGGCTGATCGCGGGCGCGCTTTTGCCGGACGCGCTGCTCCGTGACGCGGAACGTGCGGCTGCACTATGTATTGCACAGCTCGAAGCCGCGCTGGATCGCCATGATCTGCTCCTTGCGCCCGCGACGCCGTCGCCTGCGCCGAGCCTGTCGGATGGCATGTTGCAGATGAACGGCAAGGCGGTGCCGGCGCGCGCCAATCTGGGCCTCTATGCCCAACCCATCAGCCTGGCGGGTGTGCCGGTGCTCACCGTACCACTGGCCCGGCCGGGCAAACTGCCCTTCGGCCTGCAGCTGATCGCCGCGCGCGGCCGCGAAGCGCTTCTGTTTGATGCGGCGGATGCACTGGTGGCAGCCGGCGCGGCGGCGTTCAGCTGGCCGCCCCTCGCGGAGGTGTCCGCGTGAACGAGACCGTCTCTGCATCCCGGGGCATGGTCACCAGCCCGCATCACCTCGCCAGCACGGCAGGCCTCGATGTGTTGAAGGACGGCGGCAATGCCCTGGAAGCGGCGGTGGCGATGGCGGCGACACTGGCGGTGGTCTATCCGCACATGACGAGCATCGGCGGCGACAGTTTCTGGCTGGTCTGCGAGCCATCGGGTGACGTCTACGGCATTGATGCGTGCGGCGCTGCTGCCCGGTCAGCATCGCTGGATTTGTACCGCGCCCAAGGTCATCAGACCATTCCCTGGCGCGGGCCGCTTGCCGCAAACACCGTGGCGGGCACCTTGTCCGGTTGGGAAATGGCCCTCGCGGCGGGCGATGGCCATTTGCCGCTCGCACGGCTCCTGCGAGATGCGATCTGGCACGCGGAGAACGGCGTGCCGGTTACGCCCGGCGGCGCCGAGATCGCCGCCCGGAAAGATGCCGAGCTTCAGGGTGTTCCTGGCTATGCGGATGTGTTCCGGCCCGGCGGGCTTGCGCTCGCGGAGAATGCTGTGCTGCGCCAGCCGGCCCTTGCGGCCACGCTGAAGCAGATCGCGCAGCACGGGCTCCGCGATGCCTATGAGGGTAAGCTCGCGGCAAGCATTGCCGCCGATCTCGCCCGTGCCGGCAGTCCGGTTTCTGCGGAAGACCTTCGGGCGCACACGGCGCAGCGCTGCGTCCCGCTGACGGCGCAGGTCAGCGAGGCGCAGCTCTTCAACATGCCACCGCCAACGCAGGGCGCAACTTCGCTCCTGATCCTCGCCCTGTTTGATCGCCTTGAGGCGCGCGAGGCGAACAGTTTCGATCATGTCCACGGCCTCGTTGAAGCGACGAAACTTGCTTTCCGGCAGGCGCGCCACACGCTTCTGGGCGATCCGGCTTTCATGCCGGTGTCTCCTCAGGCGCTGTTGTCATCCGGGGCCGGACTGGACGCGCTCGCAACCGAAATGGATAGGCGCTTCGCCCGGCCCTGGCCGGAAGCGACACAAGGCGGCGACACGACATGGTTTGGTGCAATCGACGGTGACGGCCGCGTTGTCAGTGCGATCCAATCGACCTATTTCGAATTCGGCTCGGGCCTCGTTTTGGCCGAGACCGGCATCATCTGGCAGAACCGGGGTGCGGGGTTCGTGCTGGCCGAAAGCGGCTGGAACGCGCTCCGGCCTGGACGCAAGCCGTTTCACACGCTCAATCCGGCGCTCGCGAAATTCCCCGATGGCCGGGTGATGGCCTACGGAACCATGGGCGGGGAAGGCCAGCCGCAAACGCAGGCCGCAATCTTTTCGCGCCATGCCCGCTACGGCGTCCCGCTCGGCGACGCCATTGCCGCGCCGCGCTGGTTGCTCGGCCGGACATGGGGCGAGGACAGCATCACGCTGAAACTCGAAGACCGTTTCGACCCCTCGCTCTATGCGGCCCTGCGCGCCGCCGGGCATGACGTCGAGCTTCTCGCCCCCTATACGTCCACGATGGGCCATG
>JBGSOU010000494.1:0-1572 GCA_041739025.1 Hyphomonas sp. | reverse complement strand
GTACAGATAAAACATAGCATTGTAGCCATATCAGGGCATATCATTCCGGCTCCTTTTGCAACCCCTGTAATATTGAAACCGTATCCGCCGATATTGCCTTTTCTTGAAACAATCTTCGGGATTGTATCGGTTGTAATTATGGATTGTGCAAAATCCTTTATGCCGCCGGGGTGATGGCGGTGTCCGGCGCGGCGACGAAGACGGATGCGGTTTGGGCCCTGGCGCCGGTGGCAGCGTGCCGGCAGGCAATACGCCGTCCCAGTCATGGGAGGCGGGCGAGGCAGGCCGTGCAAGCCGTGCCGGAAGGAGGCGCTGCGCAAAGACGGGTTCCTGGTCGAACCGCAATTTTTTCGTGCGCAGCGGCTTGGTGCCGGACAGGAAGATCAGCTGCTCATCGCGGGCGAGCTGGCGCACATCGCCGGGGAGCAGCAATGGCCGGCGCTCTTCGCGGTAGGAGATCGTCCGGCGCTTCGGGCCAAACAGCGAGGCCGGCATTTGCTCACTGATCTGTGGACGGACTTCCCAGGCCTCGCCGGCCATCTCGGCAATCCGCCGCGCGGTCTCCATGTCGGTCGCCGAAAACGATGTGAGGATATGGCAGTTGTCGAGGATGACGTTGTCGCGGCCATAGGCCCGGGTGATGTGGTTCAGCGACTGGCAGACGAGATAGGCCTTGAGGCCGTAGCCCGCCATCGCGCCCATCATCGTCTCGAAGAAGGGCAGCTTCCCGAGCTGGGGAAACTCGTCGAGGCAGAGCAGCAGGCGGTGGCTCTTCGGCTCGCCCGCCGGGCCTGTCTCCTGGTGCTCCATCAGGGCGCGGGCAATCTGGTTGAGGATGAGGCGCATCAGCGGCATCAGGCGCGCGGCGTCGGACGGCGGCGGTTGCAGGTAGAGCGTGACGGGCTTTGCGCCGCACATCAGGTCCGCCACCCGGAAGTCCGACGCCGAGGTCATCTCCGCCACAATCGGATCGGCGAACAGGCCGAAGAAGCTTTCTGCCGTGGCCTTCAGGCCCGATTGCAGCCGCTCCTCATTGGCAAGGAAGCTGTCCGATCCGTGCTTGCATTCGGGGTGAACCTGGCCTTCGCCGGTGACCGGGTCGGTGAGATGCAGCGTGCGGCCCATCTCGTCAGCCGTGGCTTTGAGGTCGCTGAGTTTTGACCGGACGACGGCAAGCGTCTTGCGATGGGCGGGCTCGCTATAGAGGACATGAATGATGACGCCGATCAGGACTTGCTTGGCAGACTTGTCCCAGAAATCCGAATGACGCCCGTCGCCCGCCGGGTCCGCGATGATGTCGACGATGTTCTGGACATCGCGCACTTCGTTTGCGCCCCGGCGCACTTCGAACAGGGGATTGAACCGCGCAGAGCTTGCCTGCGTCGGCGCAAACTGGAGCACCGGCCCGCGCGTTGCCCTGAACCCCGCCGTCCCCGGAAACCCGTGCCGACCGTCGCCGCTCGCTAGCTCTCCCTTGACGTCGAGCACCAGCGCCGAGTCCGGCCAGGCAAGCAGTGTCGGCACGACATGGCCGCGGCCCTTGCCGGACCGCGAGGCGCCGACCAGCAGCTG
>JBGSOU010000434.1:0-1804 GCA_041739025.1 Hyphomonas sp. | reverse complement strand
CAGGGCAAAAACGGCCGCAGCGGCCAGCACGGGGCGAATGGTCATCGGTGTCCTCCTCCGGCCTCTGTCGGGCCCTCACCGGGCCAGCCTAGGCGGACCGGCGGAGGCTGACAATCAGCCGGCCTGCGGCGCGGCGTCCTGCGTTTCGCCCTCGCCGATCTTCAGCCAGCGCGCCACCAGGCCGACCGTCGTGCTCTGCAGCACGAGGCTGACCAGCACGACGAGGAAGGCGATGTTGAAGAAGTTGCCCGGCACGCCCATCATCACCGGGAAAATGGCGAGGTAGATGGGGATCGCGCCGCGCAGGCCGACCCAGCTGATAAACAGCTTCTCGCGCCAGGTGAACGCCTCGAAGGCAAGGCTGAGGAACACCGCGGCAGGGCGCGCGATGAAGATCAGGATGAAGGACATCAGCAGCGCATCGGGAATGTCCGCCACCAGCTTGGTCGGCGTCACCAGCAGGCCGAGGATCAGCAGCATCGCGAGCTGGGCGAGCCAGGCCATCCCGTCCATGAACTGCTTGACCACCTGCTTGGCGCCGTAGGCATGATTGCCGAGGATCAGACCCGCCAGATAGACCGCGAGGAAGCCCGAGCCGCCGAGGATGTTGGCCGCGCCGAAGATCAACAGGCCGGCGGCCAGCGCGAAGATCGGATTGAGGCCCAGCTCCAGCTGGATCCGGTCGAACACGAAGGTCAGCGCCCGCCCGCCGGCAAGGCCCAGCGCGGCGCCGATTCCGAATTGCTGAATGAAGCCCGCCGGCACCGCCCAGACCGGTTGGCCCGCTCCGCCGGCGACCATCAATCCGGTGAACGTCAGTGTCAGGAAGATCGCCATCGGATCGTTGATGCCGGATTCGACTTCCAGCGTGTTGGAAACCTCGTCCTTCAGCTTGATCCCCTGCTGGCGCAGGAGGAGGAACACCGCCGCCGCATCGGTGGAGGCGACGATGGCGCCGAGCAGCAGCGCATAGAACGGATCGGTTCCGAGCATGCCCCACATGCCGGCGCCGACAATGCCGGTGGTGACCAGCACCCCGACGCTGGCCAGCAGCGCGGCCGGCCGCAGGGCCTGCCGGAAGTTCTTCAGGGACGTATGGATCCCGCCATCGAACAGGATCACCGCCAGCGCGAAGGAACAGGCGAGGTAGCTGAGCGGCACGTCATTGAACACGATGCCGCCGGGACCATCCTCACCGAACAGGATGCCGACGCCGAGGAAGGTGACCAGCAAGGGCGCCCCGATGCGGCGCGAAACGAAGCTCGCAAAAATCGCCGCGCACAGCAGCAGCCCGCAAAAGAAGATCAGCTGGTTGGTCGATTCCATTCGGCCCCGGGCTCTGCATTCGGATTTTGGTGGTGAGACCCATCTGGTGGCGGACAACGCCCGGCGCAACGCCGAAGCGCCTGTTTCAGCGAAAATGCGCGAGGTCCGCAGGGTCAGGCGCCGCCGCAAGGCGCCCGCCGAGAGTCTTATGGTGCGGTCAAGAGGACTCGAACCTCCACGGGTTGCCCCACAGCGACCTCAACGCTGCGCGTCTACCAATTCCGCCATGACCGCACGACTGGTCTCTTTTGAGGCAGACGGGCCGTATAAGGCGGCGCTCCGGCTTTGTGAAGCCCTGAAAAACGCCTATATCGCGGGGGCCATGACAAATCTCCCCGAAGTCGACTGGGCGGTCTCCGACACGCCTGTTTCCTACGCCGCCGCGCTGGCCCTGATGGAGGCGCGCGCCCGGGCGATTCGCGAGGGCGAGGCGCGCGAACTGGTCTGGTTCCTGGAGCATCCGCCGCTCTACACGGCC
>JBGSOU010000432.1:0-9084 GCA_041739025.1 Hyphomonas sp. | reverse complement strand
CCGGGCGGGCTGCCGGATATCCTGCCGCTGCTGGATCTCTGTGCGCTCGGCACCCTGTGCGACATGGCGCCCCTGACGGGCGTCAACCGCGCTTTCGTGCGTCAGGGCCTCAGCATGATGGCGCGCGACCAGAACCCCGGCCTTCGCGCGCTCGCCGATGTGTCGGGCATCGGCAAGATCGAAACGGTCTACCACGCCACCTTCCTGCTGGGCCCGCGCCTGAATGCCGGCGGCCGTGTCGGCGACCCCTGGCTCGCCGCCAAGCTGCTGGCCTCCGATGATCGCGGGGAAGCCATTCAACTGGCCGAACGCCTCCACGGCCTCAATGACGAACGCAAGGCACTCGAAGCCGCGATCCTCGACGCCGCGACCGCGCAGGCTGAACGCGCGCTCGCCGAAATTCCCGGGCGCGGCATCCTGATCGCGGCCGGTGAAGGCTGGCACCCCGGGGTCATCGGGATTGTCGCAGGCCGTCTCAAGGACCGCTTCCACCTGCCCAGCATCGTGATTGGCTGGGGCGAAGGCCTTGGCCCGGTCGCCAAGGGCTCCGGTCGGTCCGTCAAGGGCGTCAATCTGGGCGCAGCCATTTCCGAGGCGGCCCGCCTTGGCGTCGTTCTGTCGGGCGGGGGGCATGCGATGGCGGCCGGCCTCAGTCTCGATCCGGATCAGCTGCCCGCGTTCGAAGCCTGGATGCTGGATCACATGTCTGCCTTCGCTGCCGAACGCGACGCGGCTCTGGATCTGGAGATCGACGCGCTGGTCGCTCCGGGCGCGGCCACGGTTCAGCTGGTTTCAGGCATCGCTTCGATCGGGCCTTTCGGCGTCGGTGCGCCCGAGCCGGTCTTCCTGCTGCAGGATGTCAGCGTGACCGGCGTCCGCCGCGTCGGCACCCAGCATTTGCGCTACACGATCGAAGATTCCAGCGGGCGGCTGGAAGCGATTGCCTGGCGGGCGGAAGGCACCCCGATTGGCGACGCGCTGCGCCAGGGTGGCCGGTTCAGCGTGGCCGGGAGATTGAAGGCCGACAACTGGAACGGCCGCGACCGCGTGCAACTGGAAACCCTTGATGTCACGCGGCTTTGAACAATCTGTTGCAATCGCTGTCAGGTGGGTTGCCCTGTGCTGAATCAGTCGCTATATCGCGCCTCTCGAACCGGTGCGGTCCCTTCGTCTATCGGTTAGGACGTCAGGTTTTCAACCTGAAAAGAGGGGTTCGACTCCCCTAGGGACTGCCAGGTTTTCTGCCTTCATTTCGCCGCAACTTCCCCCGAATGAGAACCCGAATCACTTCGGGCGCGTGAACTTTGCGTGACAAGCTCGCGTTCACGGATTAGTTTTCGCCTCTGGGGAATGTGGGTTGATGACGAATAGCGTGGCAAGAAGCGAACCAGAACCGCCCGTTGCTGAACCTGTTGTCCGGGTAATCGGGCACGTCAAATGGTTCGACAGCGCCAAGGGGTATGGATTTATCGTTGTGGAATCAACGTCCGACGCGGCGCTGACCGGCGACGTGATGTTGCACATCTCGTGCTTGCGCGACTATGGCGAGAGCTTCGCCGATGAAGGCGCCAAGATTGTCTGCGACGCTGCGCGCCGTCCGCGCGGCTGGCAAACCGTCCACATCATCGAAATGGAGCGCCCCCGGGCGGCCGTTGCCAAGGAGCGCGGGGAGCCACTGGCGCATGAGACCGTCACGCTGAAATGGTTCAACCGCGCGCGGGGATACGGCTTTGTCCGGCGCGACGGTCAGGAAGACGACATCTTCGTCCATGCGGTCGCCCTGCGCAAAGCCGGCTATGACGACATCGAGCCGGGCGTCCAGATCGAGGTGATCATCGAGTCCGGTGCGAAGGGCACGCACGTCATCTCGGTGCGTCCGCGCCGGTAAACGGCGTCCGGCGCTTGCCGCGCGCGCCGAGGCCGATTATCCCTCGCTGCATGACCCGCTTTTTCATCACGTTCATCGCCGCGCTGGCCTTCATGGGCCAGCTTGCATTCGCCCAGCTTGCGGTGTCGCCGCTGTCGATCAAGTCCGACGAGGCTGTCCACAACTTCACGGTCGAAATGGCCGATACGCAGGACGCCATCCTTCAGGGCTTGATGTTCCGCGAAAGCCTCGCGCCGGATGCCGGGATGCTATTTGATTTCGGTGAAGTGCGACCGGCCAGCATGTGGATGAAGAACACGCTGATCTCGCTCGACATCCTGTTCATCGACGCCAATGGCGAAGTGGTTGCCATTGCGCGCAACGCCGTGCCGGGATCGCTGCGGTCGCTGGGCCCCGGTGTGCCGGTCCGCGCCGTGCTGGAGATTGCCGGTGGCCGCGCCAAGGCGCTTGGGATCAATCCGGGTGACACGGTCAGCCATCCGATCTTTGGAAACACCGGTGGCTGATTCTGCCCTGCCGGTCCGGGACCCGCGTCCCGGCTTTGCGGCGACACCCTCCCGGGGGAAGTTCACCCTGCACAACGGCCCGAGTTACCGGGCAACCGGGGAAGGCGATATTCGCACGGGCCTCTGGGTGCTCGACCGGCACTGCAACGGCATGGGCTTTTTGCATGGCGGAATGGCCTGCGCCTTCGCCGACAGCGCGCTTGCCTGGGCCGTCTGGTCTGCAACCGGCAAGATGTCGGTCACCATCAAGCTGACCGTCGAGTTCATGGAAATCGCCCGGGAAGGCGAATGGATCGAGGCGCATCCTGCGGTCACGGTGGTGGACGGCGAGTTCGTCCATGTCACGGCGCGCATCGTGAAGGAAGACGGCGCGCTGGCCGCACGCGCCGATGCGGTGTTCCGCACACTGCGGCGAAAGGGCTGAGGCGTTACACCGCGCGTCATTTGGTGGACTGCCCATTCCAAGGTAAAGCTGCGCTGTTAGGTAAAATCACCTAACCTGTTGGAGCTCGGCGACAATGGAATTCGATGCCCTTCTGCTATCGCGACTTCAGTTCGCGTTCGTTGTGGCCTTTCACATCCTTTTCCCGGCCTTCACGATTGGCCTCGCGGCTTTTCTGGCGGTCTGCGAGGGCCTCTGGCTGCGCACCGGGAAGGATGTGTTCCGGCGGCTCTATCTCCACTGGGTCAAGATCTTCGCGCTGGCCTTTGCGATGGGCGTCGTCTCCGGTGTCGTGATGAGCTACCAGTTTGGCACCAACTGGAGCGTCTTCTCCGAAATCACCGGCAGCGTCATCGGCCCTCTGCTCGGCTATGAAGTGCTGACTGCCTTCTTCCTCGAAGCCACCTTCTTGGGCGTGATGCTGTTTGGCTGGAACAAGGTCGGCCGAAAGCTCCACTTCGTCGCGACCTGTGCAGTCGCAGTCGGTACAACCATCTCCGCCTTCTGGATCCTCTCGGCCAATAGCTGGATGCAGACCCCCGCCGGGTTCGAGATCGACCCCGAGACCGGTAATTACTTTGCCGTCGACTGGATGCAGGTGATCTTCAATCCCAGCTTCCCGAGCCGGCTGGTGCACATGCTGCTGGCGGCCTACACCACCACCGCTGCCGTCGTGCTGGCGGCAGGCGCCTGGCAGGTGCTCAAGGGCCGGACCACGGAGCCCACCCGCTGGCAGATGCGCATGGCGGCCGGAACGCTCGCGCTGGTCATGCCGGCGCAGATCCTTGCGGGACATTGGTCCGGCGAAATCGCGCATGAATACCAGCCGGCCAAGATTGCCTCGGTCGAAGGCTGGTGCACTTCCGCGCCGGTTCAGGGCACGGTGCTGGTCGCCTGGCCGGACGGATCCGCCTGCGGTCATTCCGGCATCACCGTGCCAGGCACCAGCCCCTATCTTTTCCCGAACCTCGAAGAGGGCGAAATCCTGCATGGCATCGACGCCTATCCGGCGTCGGAACGTCCGCCGATGTGGATCGTCTTCTGGGCCTTCCGGATCATGGTGGCCTGCGGGCTCGGCATGCTGGCGATGGGCGTCTGGGGTTCGTTTCTGTGGTGGCGGGGCCGTCTCGACAAACCCGGCCTGTTCCACCTCGCCGCCGTGCCGGCCGGCGCCTTCGGCTTCCTCGCGGTGGTCACCGGCTGGGTTGTCGCGGAAGTCGGCCGCCAGCCCTACACCGTGTACGGCGTCCTGCGCACGGTCGACAGCGTGTCACCGGTGAGCACCGCGCAGGTGGCCACGTCATTGCTGGTGTTCATGATTGTCTATGCCATCATCTTCACTGCCGGTGTGGTCTACATGGCGCGCATCGCGACGCGCGGATTTGACGACCAGCCGCCCGGCGCACCGGATGAAAAGCGCCGCGCTCCTGGCTCGCCGCTTGGCGCGGTGGCCGAGCCGGCCGAGACGCCTGAAGACATCGTTGCGGCGCAGTAGGAGGCAGACATGGCACTCGATTATCCGCTCATCTGGGCCTTCATCCTCGCCATCGGCGTCATGATGTATGTGTTGCTTGATGGCTTCGATCTCGGCGTCGGCATGCTCACGACGCAGGCGCGCTCGGACGAGGAGCGCAACATGATGACCTCGACCATAGAGCCGGTCTGGGATGGCAACGAAACCTGGCTGATCATCGGCGGCGGCGGGCTGTTCGCTGCCTTTCCCACCGCGTACGCGATCGTCATGCCGGCCTTCTATCTGCCGGTGCTGCTGATGCTCGCGGCGTTGATCTTTCGCGGCGTCGCGTTCGAATTCCGGCACAAGGCCGTCCGTCCCCTGACAAAGCGGTTCTGGAACAGCGCCTTCGCGGGCGGATCCTTTGCGGCGGCCTTCTCGCAAGGCATCATGCTCGGCGGCATGGTGCAGGGGATTGCGGTGGAAGACGGCGCCTATGCCGGCGGCGCGCTCGATTGGCTGACGCCGTTCACACTGCTGACCGGGGTGTCTGTTGCCGTCGGCTACATCCTGCTCGGGGCCTGCTGGCTGGTGCTCAAGACCGAAGGCGAGATGTTCGTCCGTGCGCGGAGATGGGCGCTCATGGCACTGGCGGGCGTGTCCTTCTGCTTCTTTGCCGTCAGCCTTGCCACCCTGTCTCTGGATTCCTCGATCGGGGATCGCTGGGGCTTCTCGATGCAGCATATCGATTTTGCTACGCTGCTGCCGCTCTTGCCGGTGCCGTTTCTGGGCCTTGTGTTGTGCATCTGGCTCGCGCGCGACCTCTGGATGGTTCCGGGACCCAATTCAGCGCCGGACTGGCGTCCCTTCCTGCTGGCGGCCGGCATCTTCCTCACCGGTTATTTCGGCATCGGGATCAGCCTCTATCCCTACATCGTGCCGTTCGAGCTGACCGTGTGGGACGCCGCCGCGCATGAAAGCGCGCTGGGGCTGATGCTGGTCGGCGCGGTCATCATGCTGCCGATCATCCTCATCTACACGGCGTATGTCTACAGCCTGTTCTGGGGCAAGGTGAAGCCGGGCGATGGCTATCATGCTTGAGCCCGCCGGTCCTGGCGACGACGACCACCAGCCGCTCGGCAAGCGGCTGCTCTGGTTCTTCGGCATTGCGCTGGCTTCGATGCTGACGGTTGCGGCGGTGGCCTATGCGCTCCGGGCGGTCCTGTTCATCAACTGAGGCCGAGTTCGGCGAGGGCGAAGGCCTTGATCGACTTGTAGTCCGCCTTGCCATTTGAAGCGCGTCCCAGATTGTCTTTGAACAGGATGCGCTTGGGCGCCTTGTACCGCGCGAGCCTGTTCTGGACGAAGGCCCGCAATTCGTCTTCAGAGACGTCGGCTTCGAGTGAAACGACCGCCGTGACGGCCTGGCCCCACTTGTCGTCCGGCACGCCGACGACCAGTGCATCGCGCACGGCCGCGTGCGATTTCAGCGCTTCTTCGACTTCCTCGGGATAGACTTTTTCGCCGGCCGTATTGATGCAGTTGGAGCCCCGGCCGAGCAGCGTGATCGAGCCATCCGCTTCCACGATGCACCAGTCGCCGGGGATGGCGTAGCGCATGCCGCCAATCGTCTTGTACGTGGTCGCCGTTTTCTCCGGGTCCTTGTAGTAACCGAGCGGTACCGCACCGCCGCGCGCGATGAAGCCCGGTTCGCCGCTGCCGGGCACCACTTCGCGGTCATCCTCCGTGAACACCTTGCAGGCCGGTCCGATCTCGAACTTGGACGTCTGCGTACCGCCATCGGCGGTCGTGACCGACGAGCCGAAACCGACCGCTTCGGACGCCCCGAAACTGTCCGTCAGCGCCGCCTGCGGCATGTGCTTGAGCAGGCCCTGCTTCACCTCCGCGCTCCACATGACGCCGGACGAGATGATCGCCAGCACGCTTGAAACATTCCAGCGGCCGGGATTGGCGTCCAGCGCTTGCAGCATCGGCTTGGCAAAGGCGTCGCCGACGATCGCCATGCTGGTCACGCCTTCGCGCTGCACGGTGTCCCAGAGGTTGGCGGGGTCGAATTTCTTGTTCTCGGTCAGCGTGACGATGCCGCCGCCGTTCAGCAGCGCGCCCATCGCGGTGAACAGGCCCGTGCCGTGCATCAGCGGGCAGGCCGGCACCTGGCGCGAGAAGCGGCCCACCGTCAGCGCATTCTGGACGTGCTCTTCCATGTTGGCGGGCACCGGAAGCCCCGCCTTGCGGGCGCCTTCCATCCCGGCTTCGCGCCAGATCGCATGCGTCCACATCACGCCTTTCGGCATTCCGGTGGTGCCGCCGGTATAGAGCAGCAGCATATCGTCGCCCGAACGCGGAATGCCCAGCGCCGAGGCATCGCCGGACGTGGCCAGCGTCTCGTACGCCTTCGCGAAGGGCAGAAGCGCGCTGCCGCCGACCTGCACCCAGACCAGCACTTTCGGCAGACGCGTCCGGACGCGATCAACTTCGGCGGCGAAGTCCGCGTCGAAGAACACCACTGCCGCATCGGAATTGTCGAAGATGTAGACAAGCTCGTCATCGAGGTAGCGGTAGTTGACGTTCACATGCGTCAGACGCGCTTTGAAACAGGCGGCCAGCCCCTCCATATACTCCGGCTGGTTGCGAAGGTAGAAGCCGGCCTTGTCGCCCGGCTTGGCGCCGAGCCCGTGCAGGGCCCGCGCGATCCGGTTCGACCGCGCGGTCATCTCCGGCCAGGAAATCCGCCGGTCGCCATGCGCCAGCGCAATATCCGAAGGCCCGAGCGCGGCGCCGACGGCGTCCAGCATGTCACCGAAGTTCCAGTCCATCTTCGCGTTCTCCCCATCGCCATTCGGCGGTTCTCTTTGAAGGGATCGTATGGGCAGGGGAACAAGCGGGCAATCCTTGCCCCAACGCAAACGGCCCCCCGGACTGATCCGGAGGGCCGCCTGTGTTTTTGGGTGCGGAGGAGCCGGGCCTAGAAGCCCATGTCACCCATGCCGCCCATGCCGCCACCCATGCCGCCGCCGCCGCCCGATTCTTTCTTCGGGGCTTCGGCAATGCCGGCTTCGGTCGTGATCAGCAGGCTGGCCACCGAGGCCGCGTTCTGGAGGGCCGAACGGACCACCTTCACCGGGTCGATGACGCCCATGGCAACCAGGTCACCATACTCTTCGGTCTGGGCGTTGAAGCCGTAGGCGCGCGACTTGTTCAGAAGGATGTTGTTCACAACCACCGAACCTTCGACGCCTGCGTTCTCGACGATCTGGCGCAGCGGCGCTTCGAGTGCCTTGCGAACGATGTCGATGCCGGCTTTTTCGTCGTCGTTCAGGCCGACCACGTCGATGTTCTTGGAAGCGCGCAGCAGGGCCACGCCGCCGCCCGGAACGATGCCTTCTTCGACAGCGGCGCGGGTTGCGTTGAGCGCGTCATCGACGCGGTCTTTCTTCTCTTTCACTTCGACTTCGGTTGCGCCGCCGACCTTGATCACTGCAACGCCGCCTGCGAGTTTCGCGAGACGTTCCTGCAGCTTCTCCTTGTCATAGTCGGAGCTGGTGTCGTCGATCTGCTTGCGGATCTGGCCAACGCGGGCTTCGATCTCTTTTTTCTTGCCGGCGCCGTCGACAACGGTCGTGTTGTCCTTGTCGATCGTGATGCGCTTGGCCTTGCCGAGCATGTCCATCGAGACGTTCTCGAGCTTGATGCCGAGGTCTTCGGAAATGACCTGGCCGCCGGTCAGGACGGCGATGTCCTGCAGCATGGCCTTGCGGCGATCGCCGAAGCCCGGAGCTTTCACGGCTGCGATTTTCAGGCCACCGCGGAGCTTGTTGACCACCAGGGTCGCCAGCGCTTCGCCGTCGACATCTTCAGCGATGATCAGCAGCGGCTTCTGCGACTGGACAACCGCTTCGAGGATCGGCAGCAGCGGCTGCAGGCTCGACAGTTTCGACTCGTGAAGCAGGACGAGGGCGTCATCCAGCTCGACCATCATCTTGTCCGGGTTGGTGATGAAGTAGGGGCTGATGTAGCCCCGGTCGAACTGCATGCCTTCGACGACGTCGAGTTCGGTTTCAGCCGACTTGGCTTCTTCAACCGTGATCACGCCTTCGTTGCCGACTTTTGCCATCGCCTGGGCGATCATCTCGCCGATTTCGCGCTGGCCGTTGGCGGAGATCGTGCCAACCTGGGCGATCTCTTCGTTGGTCTTCACCTTCTTGGCGTGGTGGGCGAGGTCAGCAACGACTTCGATCACGGCCTTGTCGATGCCGCGCTTCAGGTCCATCGGGTTCATGCCGGCGGCAACGCGCTTCATGCCTTCGCGAACGATGGCCTGGGCGAGAACGGTTGCGGTCGTCGTGCCGTCGCCAGCCGTGTCGTTCGCTTTCGAGGCCACTTCGCGCAGCATCTGTGCGCCCATGTTCTCGAGCTTGTCTTCGAGTTCGATTTCCTTGGCGACCGTGACGCCGTCTTTCGTCGTGCGCGGCGCGCCGAACGATTTCTCGATCACCACGTTACGGCCCTTCGGACCAAGCGTGACCTTCACGGCGTTTGCCAGGATGTCCACGCCGCGGAGCATTTTCTCGCGGGCGTCAGCACCAAAAACTACAATCTTTGCAGCCATATTGAGTTACCTCTTGAATTGTATGGGGAAGGAAAGGGAGGGCGGAGACTATTTCGTCTCCAGGACGCCCATGATGTCGCTTTCCTTCATGATCAGCAGCTCTTCGCCGTCGATCGTGACTTCGGTGCCGGACCATTTGCCAAACAGCACGCGGTCTTTCGGCTT
>JBGSOU010000341.1:0-2045 GCA_041739025.1 Hyphomonas sp. | reverse complement strand
CGCCGGCCAGCGGTTTTGCCGCACTCGCCGCTGGTCTGTTCATGGGCCTGATGGTGGCCCCAACCGCCAGTGCCGCCAGCGATACCGACGATGTGCAAGCCCTGCTGGAGCAGGCACTTGGCTATGATCCCGCCGCCCTGTCCGAGGAGATCGCGCAATGAGCGAACCGCAGCCGCGCCGCTTTTCCTTCTGGCTGACATTCTCGGTACTGATCAATCTCGTCTTGGTCGGCCTGATTGCCGGAGTCCTTTACAAGGCCCGGCCCGATCCCGGCCAGCCCCGCGGAGACGACCGGCCGGGCCAGGACCTCAGCCGCGAAGACCGTGACACAGTGCGCCAGCTGATGCGCGCCAGTTTCGAAGCCGGAAGGGAATCGCTCGAGGCGCGCCATGCCGCCGAGCGCCGGCTGGTCGAAATGCTCAGTGCCGAACCCTATGATGAAGCCGCCGCCCGCGCGGCGCTGGCCGATCTTCTCAAGGCGGACGAGATTTCCCGCGACATTGTCGCCAACCGCATGTTTGACGGGATGAGCGAGCTGACACCGGAGCAGCGAGGCCTCGTCGCCCGGTTGATGTCCGGCAATCTGGAGCGGCGCGGCGGTCGCCATGACCGCCTTGACAAGTTCCGGGAGCGCCGAGAAGAGCGCCTGCGCGTCGAGGACGGGGAAGAACCTTAATCGGCGGATTTGTGGGCCAGCCGCCCGGCATTTGCTTCCCAATTCTGCCCGTCGAAGGGCGCAACGCTGACGTCCAGTGTCTGCCAGTCGTCCAGGCAGCGCCACGTCACCGCAAATCCGTCCGGATTTGAACGCGGGATGTAGAAACTCTTGATCCCGCAGGTCTTGCAGAACAAGTGCCGCGCCCGGCGTGTGTTGAAGGTGTACTCCGTGAGATTTTCCGTGCCCTGAACAATCCGGAACCGGCTCGATGGCACGATGACGTGGATATTCCCGCTCATCGCGCAGATCGAACAGTTGCAGTCTTCCACCTCGATCGATGAAGGAAGCTCCACCTCAAACCGCACGGCGCCGCAATGGCAACCGCCTGCATGCCATCGGCGTTCTGGCGCGCTCATCCGACCCACTCCGGTGGCCTGCGATGTGCCCAGGGTGCGGCGCGTTCCAGCTGCGCTGCGAGGCTCAGCAACAGGCCTTCCTGTCCGTAGCGTGCGCCGAACATCATGCCGATCGGAAGCCCGCCGGGCGCCGTCTCCGTGGGCGCCGTCCAGTGCAGCGGTAC
Organism: Hyphomonas sp.; assembly: GCA_041739025.1. GTDB lineage: Bacteria > Pseudomonadota > Alphaproteobacteria > Caulobacterales > Hyphomonadaceae > Hyphomonas. Next base: position 807 of record JBGSOU010000341.1, on the reverse strand, counting down.
TGACATGGCCGGCGCGCCGGTCTGGTTGAACACGGCGCAATGCGGTGCAAAACCGGCCACGGCCTCGCCCATCTTCTGCGGATCCGCCGTCAGCGCCATCGTGCCCAGAAGATCCGGCGCCCGGTGCAATGTCGGCGACAGCGTCATGTCGAAACCGCCCGCATCGAGGAAATGTTCGTACTGGATGGCGGCGGTAATGAAGGCATTGTTCGCTTTCGCAAGTTCCATCATCGGTACCGTGCGGCCGAGGCGCACCATGCCTGCAGTGATCGGCTCGATCTCGTCATCCCCCACCGGCCGGCCCCGCGCCTCGCCATATTCGTCGAGCTGCGCCGCAATGTTGGCCGAGATGGTGAACAGCCCTGCCTTGCCGAGGGCTTCGCCGTTCAGGATCGGGCCCGCCTCGACAACAATGTGTCCGGGGCTTTCCAGCAGCCTGGCTGCGGCGTCCAGTCCGGCGGCTGCGTCGGCATCCGGCTTCGTGCCATTCGGCGCAATGCGCCAGAGCGCAATGCGCAGCCGCTTCGGATCGCGCTCGAGCTCTGCAAGGTAGGGCCGGACCGGCGGGGGGGCCGCATAGCGGCTGCCGGTTTCAGGGCCGTGGGTCAGGTCCAGAAGCGCCGCCGAGTCGCGCACTGTGCGGCTCACAACATGTACCGTAGACAGACCATTCCAGCCTTCCGTCCGGGCCGGGCCCATCGGCATCCGGCCACGCGACGGCTTCAGGCCGAACACGCCGCAGCAGGCCGCCGGGATGCGGATCGATCCGCCGCCATCGCTGGCATGAGCCACGGGCAGGACGCCCGC
>JBGSOU010000244.1:0-1743 GCA_041739025.1 Hyphomonas sp. | reverse complement strand
GTCAGCGATCCGAAAACCTATTATGGCGCGGTCGACGAAGACACGGTCCAGGAAAACATGCCGGACATGGGCACCGTCGGCGCCGTCGCGCTCGACCTCTATGGCGACCTTGCCGCCGCCACCTCCACAGGCGGCGTCCTGTCGAAGACTCCCGGCCGCATCGGCGACACGCCGATCATCGGCGCCGGCACCTGGGCGGACGAACGCTGCGCCGTCTCCTGCACGGGCCTCGGCGAGTATTTCATCCGCGCCAACGCGGCCGCCGATGTCTCCGCCCGCATCCGCTATGGCAACCAGCCGTTCGAGGCGGCCGTGCACGGCGCGCTGGACGATGTCAAACGCCTCGGCGGCAATGGCGGCATGATTGCCGTTTCGGCCACCGGCGAGCTTGCCTGGGGCTTCAACTCCTCCGGCCTGAAGCGCGCCCTCGCCGACTCGCGCGGCCGGTTCGAGGTGGCGACCTTCCTGTGATTTACCTGATCTGGTTCCTCGCCGCCGCGCTCGCCTTTGCCATCCTGCTGGCCGCACAGATGCGCCTGCTCCTGTCCAGCGTGCTGCGCCGGGCGCTCGCGGACAAGTTTGGCGGCGGCCACCAGGATGCACGCTACCGCACCGCGATTTTCGAAATCGGCCGCGGTCCGCCCACCAGTGAAGACACGCTCTACCTCACCAGTGAGTATCCGCGTCCCCTCGCCCACCTGACGCTGGCGCGCCGCGTGTCGCTGTTTGCCCCCGGCCTGTTGCTGATCGTCATCCTCGCCGGCCGCTTTGCCTTTGGAGCCTTCTGACATGCGCGGTTACTTCGCCATCGGCGCTGAACGCATTTCCAAGCCCCGCAATCTCGGCGCCCTGATGCGCACCGGCCATGCCTTCGGCGCGAGCTTCGTGTTCTCGATCAACGCCGCCCGGGACATCAAGGAAGCCCATTCCGCCGACACCTCCAAGAGCGATGCGCAGATCCCGTTCTACCAGTGGGACACGATTGACGACATGCAGCTGCCGCGCGGCTGCCAGCTCGTCGGCATCGAACTCACCGACGACGCCGTGATGCTGCCGACCTTCCGGCATCCTCCGCAGGCGGCCTATATCCTCGGCCCGGAAAAGGGCAACCTGTCACCCGAGATCATGGCGCGCTGCGCGCATGTGGTGAAGATCCCGACCAAGTTCTGCATCAATGTCAGCCTGGCCGGCGCGCTCGTGATGTACGACCGCCATCTCTCGATGGGCAGCCACGCGCCTCGCCCGATCATGCCGGGCGGGCCGGATGCGCCGCGCCGAAAACATGTTCCGGGTCCGGATCGTCAGTAAGACGGCAAGCCCTGCAGGCTCAGCCGCCCATCAGGCGTTGCAGCAGGCCCATCACGCCGGTAAAGCGCAGCCCGCCATCCCGTACGGCCAGGGCGTAGCAGACCTCGCCCTCGTCCCCGACCGGCTGGTGCAGGTCGTTGGGGCCGTTGATCACCACTTCGCCCGGGCCATAGCTGCCGCGTTCGTCGGAAAAGCCGCCCGCGACGACCAGCGTGTATTCATTGCCGGCGTGGGCGTGGCGGGGAATACGCGCGCCCGGCGAAATCCGGTACAGCTCCGTCTCCAGACGCTCCCCGCTGCGCAGGTTGAGGCGTTTCAGGCCGCGTCCCATCGACTGCCAGCCGGTATGGCCGATGGCGTCCAGCGCCGCGCTGCGCAGCGGTTCGGGAAGCGCCAGCACTTCCTCCATCGCTTCGCCGGCAGCCCGCCCGGCCT
>JBGSOU010000225.1:0-4471 GCA_041739025.1 Hyphomonas sp. | reverse complement strand
CGACTCCTGGCTGCTGTGGAATGCCACCGGCGGGGTGGAGGGTCCCGGCGGCGAGCACGGCGCCGGCAAACGGTGCCAGCATCTGGTCCAGCTGGTCGGCATCGCGCGCCCATTTCTGCCCGGGCGCTCCGTTCCACGACTCGATCTGCGCGGTATTGTCCATGGTCTACCTTTCAGGCCGGAAATCCCGGCGCCGTCATCCGTGTGGCTTTAGACGCAAGCTGGCTCGCCTGCGGCCAGGCACAATAGTCCGCCGCATAGTACGCCCCCGGACGAAAGTTTCCGGAGAGTCCGGGGCCGCCGAACGGCATGCTGCCGCTGGCGCCGGCCGTGGGACGGTTGCGGTTCAGGATGCCGGCCTTCATCTCGCGATAGGCCGTTTCCCAGACCCCGTCATCATCACAGACCAGACCGCCGGAAAGTCCGTACCGGGTCGCATTCGCGCGTTCGATGGCGGCGCTGAAATCCTTGACGCGTACGATCTGCATCAGGGGACCGAACAATTCCTCGTCCGGAATGCCGGATGCGCCGGTGACATCCAGAACGCCCGGCGTGACGAACCCGCCGCCCCGCTCAAGCCCGGTCAGGGCGAGCACCGGACGGGCACCGCGCGACAGCAGCATGTCCTGGAACGCAAGGGCCTGTTCGCGCGCGCGTTCGGAAACGAGTGGCCCCATGAAGATGTCCGGATCATTCCACGCGCCGATGCGCAGGGCCTTGGCGCGCGCGGCGATCGCCTCCACCACGGCGTCACCAAACCGGCCTTCCGGCAGGATGACGCGGCGCGCGCAGGAGCAGCGCTGGCCCGTGGTCAGGAACGCCGATTGCGCGGCAATGTCCGCTGCGGCGTCGACGTCTGCAGGCTCCCAGACAATCAGCGGATTGTTGCCGCCCATCTCGAGGGCCAGGATCACTTCGGGACGGCCCGCAAAGTGTTTGTGGAAGAACACGCCGGTCGCGGCGGAGCCTGTGAAAAGCAGGCCGTTGATGTCGTTGTCGATCAGCGCGCCGCCGGTCTCGCGCCCGCCCTGCACGATGTTGAAACAGCCGGGCGGAAGACCGGCCGCCTCGAAGCAATCTGCCATCAGTGCGGCGACACCCGGTGCAAGCTCGGACGGTTTGAACACGCAGGTGTTGCCCGCCAGAAGCGCTGGCACGATATGGCCGTTTGGCAAGTGGCCGGGAAAATTGAACGGACCGAACACCGCCATCACGCCATGTGGACGGTGGGTCAGTTGCGCGGAGCCGAACGCTGCGGGCTCGGTCTTTTCGCCGGCGCGCTCCTTCATCGCGGCGATGGACACCGCAATCTTGGCTGTCATGGTTGCCGCTTCGCCGCGCGAATCCCACAAGGCCTTTCCCATGTCGCGGCTGATCACTTCTGCAATCGCTTCAGCCCGTTTGCCGATCTCATCAGCGTAGCGTTCGAGTACGGCAACGCGTTCCTGCGGGGAGCGGCGCGACCAGTCGCCGAACGCACGGCGCGCCGATGCGACCGCCTCGCGAACATCCTCCGGGCTGGCGGCCGCGCCCTCCCAGACGATCTCGCCCGTGGACGGACAAGTGTTTGAGAATGCGCCCGCGCGTCCTGCGCGCCAGACGCCCTCGATGTACACGCCTTCATGCATCATTTGCTCCGCATCCAGACCCGCGCTGGCGAACCGGCCTTCAGTTTCAGGGCGTCAAGCACATCCGGAGCCGCGACGAGACCTGACTCGCCGCGCCGGACAAACCGGCCCAGTGTGACCCGGAAGTCCGGCAACCGGTTGCTCGACAACAAGCCTTGGCGCGCTTCAGGGTCCGACGCCGTGTCACCCGCCTCGACCGTCAGTATACGGCTCTCCTGAATGGTTCGGATATGCCGGCGCTGCGCAGCCACCAGCGGGCCGCCGTCGAAAATGTCGACCGTCCGGTCAAACTCGAACCCCTCCCACTGCAGCAGCTTATAGGCACCCACGCCATCGGAGTGGCACCGGCCGATCACTTCGCGCGCCTCGGTCGGGATCAAGTCGACATATATGGGGTAACGCGGCATCAGGTCCATGATGAACTGGTTGTCGGTCGTCGCCGACAACTTGTCCGCCTCGGCAAATTCCATCCGGAAGAAATGCCGGCCAATGCCTTCCCAGAACGGGGATTTTCCTTCGTCATCCACCACGCCGCGCAATTCCGCCAGCACGCGATCACTGAACCGGTCCGGCGCGGCGGCCATCAGAAGGTAGCGCGACTGGGCTGCCAGGCGACCGGCGCCGCCGCCGCGATGATCCGGCTTCAGGAACAGCGTGCCTACTTCCGTATACCCCACATATTCGTTGGTGAGGACAAGCGCGTCCATGTCAAAACGGAGGCTGCCCGCCGCGAGGCTGGCCTGCGCCAGCGTGATGATCCGGTAGTTGAAGAAGGGCTGGTCGATGCCGGTACCGGCCTTGACCGCCGAACACCCCACGACCTGGCCGGTCGCAACCTCCTCCATCATCATCAGGTATTTACCGTATTGGAGATTGCGCTGGCGTCCATGAAAGGCGCGATCCGATTTCTCCAGCCGCTCTCTCAGGATGGGCTCGTCCACGGGCAGGCTGGTAAAGCCGGGCCCGGACAGTTCGGCGAGTTGGGTCAGCGCATCAAGGTCGTCGAGTCTAGACGGGCGCATTACATAAGTCGTCGCCATGATCAGCGTCCCATCAGGTCCTTGATGCGGCGGGCATCCAGCCGGCCATCGGCGAGACGGTTCAAGAGCAGCACCGAAAGCAGCGCGCGTTCCGGAAAGCTCTCTGTAATGACGAATTCATCCGGCGAGTGGATCCGCCCGCCCCGAACGCCGAGCGTATCCACATTGGGAACGCCCGCGGCAAAGATGTTGTTGCCTTCGCAGACGCCGCCGGTGTCGACAAATTCAAGATCGAGCCCGATGGCACGCCCGGTCGAGTGGACGGCCGTGAACAGGGCCTGCTGCGCCGCGTTGCGCGGCTTGGGCGGCCGGTAAAACCCGCCGTGCAGATGACCATGAATTCCGTCCCGCGCGACGGCACGCTCGAACAGTTTCTGGACCGACTGTGTCGCCCATTCCGCCGCCTGACGATCAGGCGCACGCGCACCAAACCGGACGATCGCCAGATCCGGTACAATGTTGACCGGAGAGCCGCCGTCGATGGACCCGACATTGAACGTGACGCCCTCGAACTGGTTGTTGAGCGCCTCGATCCCCATCACCAGTTCCGCTGCAGCCTCGATGGCGCTGCGTCCCTCTTCCTTGGCGCGTCCGGCATGCGCCGCGCGGCCATGCAGAACGATGTCGAACACGGCAGATCCTTTCCGGCCCCCCGCCATCGCGCCGGTCTCCATCGCCGGCTCGTACGTCATGCCAATCAGCGCGCCCGAGGACGCCGCGCGGGTCAGCGCACCGGAGCTGGAAAAATTCCCGATCTCCTCGTCGGGGGTCAGCACGATCCGATAGCCCAGCAGGTCCTTGAGGCGGCTAGACTCGAAGGTCCGGAGCGCTTCCAGCATGACGCAGATGCCGCCCTTCATGTCGGCCATGCCCGGCCCGTTGACCCGGCCGTCCGGCAGGTCCGTCACCGTCTCGAACACGCCCGGCGCGAAGACCGTGTCATAGTGACCGGACATCACGATCTGGATCGGCGCGTCCGTCCGGGCCGAAATTTCGATGATCGGGCCGGAAAACACTTCGCTGGTCCGGCCGTCGGAACCGACGGATTCGAAACCGGGCCCATCTGTCAGCTGAATATCGGCCTCCAGCGCCGAAAACCCGTCTGCGAGCTGCGGCGCAAAGCGGCACAACCCTTCGATGTTCAGGCTGCCGGTGTTTTGCGCCGACCAGCGTTTCGTGCGGTCCAGCATTTCGGTTGCGGTCGCGTAAAGGCGCTCGCGTGCAGCCTCGTCCTCAGCGGAAAGAGTCGAAAGATCTGTTGTCATGGGCCCTACGTTTCACAGCTGGAACGGGGCGGCAAGCCTCGGCGGGGTCTGCGCCGGAAACAAAAACGGCCCGGCAAATTGCCGGGCCGCCTGAATGTTCAATCTTCCAGAAATTACTGGACGATGATCGTGACTTCCGAACGGCGGTTGAGCGGCTCGCGCACACCGTCGTTGGTTGCTTTGGCAAGGGCGGTTTCGCCTTTACCGGCTTTGTCGATGACGGCAGCGCCGATGCCGCGCTCGGTGAGCGCAGCGGCGACGACGTCCGCACGGCGGATCGACAGCTGCTCGTTGTAAGCAGACGCGCCCGACGTATCGGTGTGGCCGATGATCGAAACGGTGCCAGCTGCACAACCGGTGCCTGCTGCGATGTTCGCGACAGCCTGGTCAATAACAGCCGAAGCCTGGCTCGTCAGATCCGAGCGATCCCACTCGAAGTACACGACGAATTCCTGGTTGAGCGCCGAGCACTGCTGCGCGACGGTCTCAACTTCTTCCACCGGCGGCGGAGCAGGAGGCGGAGGCGGCGGCGGGGGTG
>JBGSOU010000217.1:0-3273 GCA_041739025.1 Hyphomonas sp. | reverse complement strand
TTCGGGTTCGAGCCGAACGGAATGCGGATCGAGGCCGAGCGGTTGCGCGACGAATAGGCCAGCATGACCGGCGCTTCGTAGCCCGGGACGAGGCGCTTGTAGCTGTTCGTCGACGGGTTGGTGATCGCGTTCAGGGCTTTGGCGTGCTTGATGATGCCACCGATATAGTAGAGGCACATCTCGCTGAGGTCGGCATATTTGTTGCCGGCGAACAGCGGTTTGCCGTTGCCCCAGATCGACTGGTGAACGTGCATGCCCGAGCCGTTGTCCTTGTACATCGGCTTCGGCATGAAGGTCGCCGTCTTGCCATACTGGGCGGCGACGTTGTGGATCACGTATTTGTAGAGCTGCATACGGTCAGCCATGACCGTCAGTGTCGAGAATTTCAGGCCGAGTTCGTGCTGGGCCGGGGCCACTTCGTGGTGGTGCTTCTCGGGGTCGAGGCCGATTTCGCCCATGATCGTCAGCATTTCGCCGCGCATGTCCTGTTCGGAATCGATCGGCGGAACCGGGAAATAGCCACCCTTCGGGCCGGGCCGGTGGCCCATGTTGCCCATCGGGTATTCCTTGCCGGTGTTGATCGGCAGCTCGGTTGAGTCGAACGAATAACCGGTCTTGTGCGGCTCGATCGACCAGCGCACGTCATCGAAAATGAAGAACTCGGCTTCCGGTCCGAAGAACACGGTATCGCCAACGCCCGAGGCCTTCACATAGGCTTCGGCTTTCTTGGCGGTGGTGCGCGGGTCACGGTTGTACGGCTGGCCCGAAATCGGATCGAGCACGTCGCACATGACGGCAAGCGTCGGCTGCTGGAAGAAGGGATCGATAATCGCGGTGGCCTGATCCGGCATCAGCAGCATGTCGGACTCGTTGATGGCTTTCCAGCCAGCAACGGACGAACCGTCGAACATCTGGCCTTCGGAGAAGAAGTCTTCGCCGACCATGCCCTTGTGGAACGTCACGTGCTGCATCTTGCCGCGCGGATCGGTGAATCGAAGGTCGACATACTGGATGTCTTCATCCTTCATCTTTTTGTAGAGTTCATCAGCCATGGGTTCTGCCTTCTGGTGAGCTGTTTGTGCTGTCTGATACGTGAGCGCGCGAGGCGCCGCGTGGAAGTCTAGAGTGCGGCGTCGCCGGTTTCACCCGTGCGAATCCGCACAGCATCAATAACGTCGGAAACGAAGATTTTGCCATCACCGATCTTGTCGGTGTGCGCCGCCTTCTTGATCGCCTCTACGGCGCCTTCCACGGCGCTGTCAGCCAGGACAACTTCGATTTTCAGCTTCGGCAGAAAGTCGACGACGTATTCGGCGCCGCGATAGAGTTCGGTATGGCCGCGCTGGCGTCCGAAGCCTTTGGCTTCGATGACAGTCATGCCCTGCAGACCGATTTCCTGAAGGGCTTCCTTCACGTCATCGAGCTTGAACGGTTTGATGATGGCTTCGATCTTTTTCATGCGTGGTTCTCCCCAGGCGCCCGGTTAAGATTTCATCCGTGCGTATGGGGTGTTGGATGCAGTGGCGATAGGTAGAGGCGGGACTCGTGTGCCGCGCACGCCGCATGGTAAATTATCGGGCGCATCTGCCTAACGATTAGGCAGCGAATTCGGGCTGGAATCCGGGATAAATGACGCCTGCGTCACTTTTCACGTCAGGCCGCACATGGTACTGGAGGGGGATTGTCCGGAGCTTTGGCCATGCAGACTGAAATCTTTGTCCATCCTGATCGCAAGCCTGCCGCCTTCCGCCCCTTGAAGGCCTGGCGCCACATGCAGGCGCTGATCGCCGACAAGGAGGACACCGAACAGGTGTTCCACATCATCGAGGCCCTGAATGGCCGTTCGTTCGAGCGCAATTTCTGGGCATTCGCCGAGACGCAAGCCGGTCGCCGCCTGCTGGCCGAGAAGCCATTCCTGCCGCCTGTGCTGGATGATCATGCCTGGATCCACGAGCTGCCCGAGGGCACGGTCGGGCGCGCCTATGTCGAATTCATGGAGCGTGAGGGCCTGTCTGCCCAAGGGCTCGTCGATGAAAGCGAGAAGTTTCGCTCCAGGGCGCACGACTTCGATGACGACATGTTGTGGTACGGCAACCGCCTGCGTGACACGCACGATCTGTTCCACGTGCTGAGCGGCTATAACCGCGACGCGCTGGGCGAAGCCTCGCTGCTGGCCTTCACCTATAGCCAGCAACCCGGCCTCGGTGTCCTTTTCATTGCCTTCATGGGCTGCCGCACGATTACCAAGTTCGCGCCGAAGGGCGCGCGCGTCATGGACTGCTTCTGGGAAGGCAAGCGCAACGGCGCCAAGGCCGCGCGGATCATCCAGGAAGACATCCTCGCCCTGATGCGCGAACCGCTGGGCGCAGCGCGGGCGCGTCTCGGCATCGAGACGCCGGCGATCTACCAGGAGACGCTCAAACTGATGTCGAACCATGGCTACACGCCGAACCTGCAACCTCAGGCGATGTCGGCCGGGCCGGTCGCGGCGTGATCTATCTGGTCCGTCACGGCGAAGCTGCGGCCGGCTGGGGCGACCATCCGGATCCCGGCCTTAGCGATCTGGGAAACCGTCAGGCGCAGGCCGTCGCAGAGATCCTCGGCGGTTCCGGCATCCGGAACATCCTGTCCAGCCCGATGCAGCGCTGCCGCGAAACGTCTGCGCCGCTTTCGGCGAAGCTGACCCTGCAACCCGCCATCGCGGCGGAAGTGTCGGAAATTGCCACCCCGGCAAACACCGCCGACCGCGTCGACTGGTTGCGCACCGTGATGGCAGGCACGTGGACTGAAGCAGGCGCTGACTATGTCCGCTGGCGGGCCGACATGGGTGCGTTCGTCGGCGCGCTGCCGCCCGGTACGGCGGTGTTTTCTCATTTCGTCGCAATCAATGCGCTCTGCGGCCTCCTTGAGGACGATGACCGCGTCACCGTGTTCCGCCCCGGGCACTGCTCGGTTACGCGGCTCGAGGTTCGGGACGGGCGCTTGCGCGTGGCAGAATACGGAAGCGAATCCGCCACCCGCGTGCTATGAGCCGCCCGTATGGGCAGACCAATTCTCACACCGCAGGAAATGCGCCTCGCCGAACAGGCCGTGTTCGCCGCGGGGACCAACAGCTTTGACGTCATGCAGCGCGCCGGGGAGGCGGTTGCGGAGTTCGTGCACACGCATTGGCCGGACGGCGATATCCAGGTTCTGTGCGGTCCGGGCGGCAATGGCGGAGACGGGTTCATCGCCGCGGCCGGCCTCGCCCGGCGCTGGCGCAAGGTCACGGTG
>JBGSOU010000216.1:0-4284 GCA_041739025.1 Hyphomonas sp. | reverse complement strand
GCGCCGCCGCCCGCCCGCTGGCAGACACACGCCCGCCTGAGCTGGGACAAGCTCGGGCAGGCTTCAAAGCCCGCCGCCCTACCGCGCTGTATTCAATGGAGAAAATGGTGTGCCCAACAGGGTTCGAACCTGTGACCTACTGATTAAAAGTCAGTTGCTCTACCAGCTGAGCTATGGGCACCACCGGACGGCCTGAATCGACCGAAGCGGCCATTTAGGCTGCGCGAAGGGGCCGGTCAACCGCTACCTGCACGGTGCGGCTTGATGCTGCCCGGATTTTATCGTTCCCTGTCCCCATGAAGTCAATTTTAGCCACATCCCTGCTTGTTTTGGCGCTCGCCGGGTGTGCCAGCCGCGACAAACCGGCCGAATCGACGCCCGCGGGCTCGCTGGCCGGGAATGTCGGGGCCGCCGCCGACAGTACCGTCAGCCAGACCCAGGCCGGATTCGCCGATGCAGCCCTGTCGCCGCTGGAAGACTTCAACCTGCGCCGCGATCAGATTCCGCCGCTTCTGGCGGCCATGAAAAACCCTTACGACCTGCCCGCCGATCTCTCCTGCGAACAGATCTCGGCCATGATCAGCGAACTCGGCGGCGTGCTCGGCCCGGACTGGGATACGCCGCGCCCCGACGAGCGCCTGAACACCGAGAAGCTCGCCGATGAGGCCTCTGACGCCGCGCTGGGCGCCGTTGAGTCCGGGGTGACGGGCTGGATCCCCTATCGCGGCCTGCTGCGCGAGGCGACCGGCGCGGCCGCCCATCAGCGCAAGTACAACCAGGCCTACCGGATCGGCGCGCAGCGGCGCACCTATCTCAAGGGCTACGGCCTCGCGATGGGCTGCGAGCCCCCCGCCCGTCCGGACTTCGAGGCCATGGCGGAAGAAACCGACGAGCGCATCGTCATCAAGTAACGCCGCATCAAGCCGCCATCGTGCCCCAGGCAGCCATCAGGATCATGAACGCCCGCATGTCGCCCGTCGTCGTCGCGGCCATCTTGTTCATCGCGTAGGCGTAGGTGGCGCGCGCATCCATGTCGATCACCACAAGCGAGCCGCCATAGCCGCCCCAGTAGATCGTGTTGGGATTGGGAAACGGCACCGCGCCGCCCGCAAGGCCGAAGCCCATGCCGTAGCGGACCGGAAGGCCGAGGATCAGGTCATTGCCCTCGATCTGCAATTCCAGCGCCTTGCGGCAACCGGCTTCCGACAGGATCTGCTTGCCATTGGCAAAGCCGCCATTGGCCATCAGCGACTGCACCGCCGCCACCGACCGCGCATTGCCTGTGCCGCCCGCCGCCGGAATTTCGGCGCCGCGCCATTCGCGGGTGCGGGTGTCGAGGGGATTGATCGGCGGATTGGACGACATGTTGGCCACCAACGGGCTCGTCGTCCCCTGCCCCAGCCCGGAACCGGCCGGCGGCGGCGTCAGGTCCGCCACGCGGTGATCTTCCGATGCGGGAAGCCCGATGTGAAAGTCGGCGCCGAGAGGACCGGCAATCTCCGACCGGAACACGGTTCCGAGCGATTGGCCGGTCACCCGGCGCACCACTTCCCCGACCAGGTAGCCCTGCGTCATCGCGTGGTAACCCGGCGCGGTGCCCGGCGCCCAATACGGCGCCTGCGCGGCCAGCAGGCTCGTCGCCTTTTCCCAGTCATAGAGGTCTTCGCGCACGATCGGCTCTTTCCAGCCCGAAAGCCCGGCCGAGTGGCTCATCAGATGCGCAACCGTCACATCCGCTTTCCCGTTCGCCGCAAATTCCGGCCAGTATTTCGCAACCGGCGCGGTGAAGTCGATCTCGCCGCAGTCGGCCAGCAACAGCGCGGTCAGGGCGGTCATCGTCTTGGTGGTCGAGTAGACGTTGACGATCGTGTCCTTCGCCCAGGGCCGCGTGCCGGCTTCGTCCGCCCAGCCGCCCCAGAGATCGGCGACCGTCTCGCCCTCCACGGTCATGCAGAATGCGGCGCCGTTCTCCTGCCCGGTCTCGAAATTGGAATCGAACGCCGCGCGCACCGGCGCGAATTTGTCCTGCACGAAACCGTGGCTCTCAAACTTGCTCATCCCGGGCCTCCCTGGCGCCGAACCCTGTGTGCCGGGTCCTTTTGCGAAACAGGAGTAGGCAGCGCCCCGGCGCAAGGCAAGGCGGGCGGGGCCGGCTTGGCGTTGGGGAATGCGGCGCCGGACGGCGTCAGAAGCTGAATTCGGTCCCGGCGAGTTCCGGCAGCTGCAGGACGATCACGAGATCGCGCAATTCCTGGCGGGCCGCCTTGTGGCTCATCGTGAAGGCCACGTTCGAGTTGGCTTCGCTGAGGTCCAGCAGGGTCAGGCCGGCGGGAAACAGCTCGCGATAGATCACGCGCTCGGACAGGCCCGGCGCCAGGCGGAAGCCGATTCGCTTGGACAGGTTCTCGAGCGCGCCGCCAACGCGTTCCTTGTTGCGGGCCGCCAGCGGCGACATGCGGTTGCGCATCACCACCCAGTCAATCGGGCGGCGCGAGGTCTGGGCTTTTTTCTTGCGGCAGTTCCAGACCATTTCGGAATAGAAGCTCGGGCGCAGCACTTCCAGCGTCTGCGGGTTCACGTCGCCGAGAAGGTCAAAGTCCACGAAACTGTCGTTCAGCGGGGTGATCAGCGTGTCGGCATACATGTGCGCCAGGCGCGACAGGAACGTGTCGCCGCCGGGGGCATCAATGACGATGAAATCGCACTCGCGCTTCAACCGGGCGAGCGAGCTGAGGAATCGCTGGCTTTCCTCGGCCTCGGCCTTGTCGAGATCGCGCTCGAGGCTGGCATCGACGCGCACGATTTCGGGCATCGACAGCGTGGCCGCCGTGTTCTGCATCCAGCGCGACCGGTTTTCGAGATAGCGGGTGAGCGAGCGCTGGCGGACGTCGAGGTCGATGACGCCGACCTTCTTGCCGATGCACATCAGCGCCACGCTGAGATGGATCGAAACGGTTGATTTGCCCGCCCCGCCCTTCTCGTTTCCGATCACGATCACGCGGGCTTCCGCCACCTGGGGTGCGATGTCGGCCAAGCCGTTCCGGCTCATGGTAGACATCCCGTCGGCGGGCATGAAGGCTACTCCACAATCTGCGCGGCCTGAGGCCGGCGAAACCTACAAATCACGCGACGCGTGACAGGGATTCAATAGACGCGGAGGGTTTCTGAAGTGTTAGGGAGCACTCGATGAAGAGGTCATCGTCGTCGAAGGCCACGACATTTGTCAGCACCGGAATCGGCGCCGCAATCTCGTCGAACAGGGCCGGATCGAACGCGACGGATGACGCCGCCATCGGCACGTAGGCGTCTTCAGCTGCCAGCGGCATCTTGGTGAGGTTTGACAGAACCGAGCGCAGCCCGGCCAGCGCGCCGGACACCCGGCCGTATTCCTGGTCGAGCATGTAGGCCTCGGACGAGACCGCCGTCTGCGGACGATCGAACATCCAGGTGTCGGCCAGATCCTCGGCTTCCGCACCGCTTCGCCTGGCTTCCGGTTCGCGAACACTGATGCTGGCCTTGCGAAGACCGAGCGTGACAGCTCCGAAGAGCGCGAGGGAACGAACAGTGTTAACGATGCGGTGTGTCATGACTTGGAAATTCCGGCCTATGGGTTAACAACCCGTTTACTTCATCCCGAAGCGGGGCCTTATCAAAGTGAATTCCATGACAGAAAAGACCATCGCGGTGGTGCGCACGCGTGTGGCGTTGCAGCAACAGGTGCGTGACTGGAAAGCCGCAGGTGAGACAGTAGGATTCGTCCCCACGATGGGGGCCCTCCACGGGGGTCATATCTCGCTCGTTGAAAAGGCAAAGGAAAACGCGAGCCGGACCATAACGAGCATCTTCGTTAACCCGGCGCAGTTTGCGCCCGGCGAGGATTTCGACACCTATCCCCGGCGCGAGGACGGCGATCTGGCGCTGCTCGCGGCGGCCGGATGCGACGTCGTTTATTTGCCCGGTGTTGCAGAAATGTATCCCGATGGTTCGGTCACGGACGTTCGCGTGAACGCGATGTCGGACCTGCTGGACGGCGTCTACCGGCCGCACTTCTTCTACGGCGTGGCCACGGTGGTGGCGCGCCTGTTCCTGCATGCCCAACCGGATGTCGCTGTTTTTGGAGAGAAAGATTTCCAGCAGCTGCAGATCATCCGCCGGATGGTGGACGATCTCGGCTTTCCGATTCGAATCATCGGCGGTGAAACCCGGCGCGAACCGGACGGCCTCGCCCAATCCTCCCGCAACCTGTACCTCTCCGCCGACGAGCGCCGCGCCGCCGGCGCCATG
>JBGSOU010000210.1:0-9816 GCA_041739025.1 Hyphomonas sp. | reverse complement strand
GCCGCCCCGCGCATAGGACCCGAAGAGAACGATCTTGAGGATCCGGCCATCCTTCTTCTTCGGAGACGAGGCGTTCTTCATCGCATCGGCAAACTCGGCAAACAGAATGTCCGTCACGCGTTGAAGTTCGCGCTGCTTGCCGGGAGGGAGATGGTCGAGATCGCTTCGCATGGCGCGCATGTTAGGCAGCCTCGAACTGTATGCAAAGAGCCAATCCTCTCTTTAGTTGAGCCCTTGAATGCAAACCTCCGGCGAGGATCCTGATTTTATGGTGCTGCTTATGTGACTTGAGAACCTGACCCCCGCATTACGAAAAATCTTAAGGTAGTATTCAATGGTTATTGCCGATGGGCGATAGACGTTGAAAATTGCAATGAAAACATATATTTGACAAAGTCTTCGCGTTGTCGGAGAATGCTATCATTAGTTGTGAAACGAGGCTGGCGTGCTGACATAGTGCGGACACAGATTGTGTCCGCACAAGGACGATTCAGATGCTGATGAGGGAGCCGATGGCACCAAAGCAGCAGAAGCTGACGCAGCGGTTTGTCGATGCGGTCGAGGCGGAAGACAAGCGGTTTCTGATCTGGGACAGCGAACTGGCCTCGTTTGGTCTGCGCGTCATGCCGTCCGGGGTGAAGGCCTATGTCATCCGATACCGGATCGGTCAGGGCCGTCTTGCGAGAGAGCGATTGGTGACACTTGGGAAGTCGTCCCAGCTGCGCTGTGAAGCGGCGCGGGCGAGGGCGATGGACTTCAAGGCAGAAGCACGAATCGGACTTGATCCGGAGGCGGAGGGACGCCGCGATGAGCTCGGGATACCGACGGTTGTCGATCTCATCGAGATGTGGGGCAAGGAAGCGGCGCCATTCCACAGGCGAACCGGAGCGGTGCGAAAGCCCGAGCGATACATGTCGGACATCCGGATCCTGCGCGCCCATGTCATTCCGGTGCTTGGCAAGAAGCGGATAAACGAAGTCAGGAAGTACGACATCACGCGGTTGCGCGATGCGATCACCGGTGGTGAGACGGCGATGAAGCGCAAGACCGGTCCGCGCGGCATCCAGGAGGTCAGGGGAGGGGCTGGAACGGCGCACCGCACCATCGCCATGCTGAAGAGTGTCTTCGCCTACGCGCTCGACCTGGAGATCCTCGAAAAGAACCCGTGCCTCGGCGTGCGCCTCCAGCCGATTGCCCAGCGCGAGCGCTATCTGACCCAGGCTGAAGCCAAACGCCTGGGCGACGTACTCACCGAATGGGAGCGGCGCGGCGAAGCCCTGAACGCCATTCGCATCATCCGCGTCCTGTCGTTGACCGGCGCCCGGCGCGGCGAGATTGTCGAGCTGCGCTGGTTGGAGATCGATTTCGAGCGCGGCTTCCTGCGTCTCGCGGCTACCAAGTCGGGCAAGTCTATCCGCCCGATCTCGGGCGCGGCGCAGCGCCTCCTTGCGGAAGCGCCGCGCGTCCACCCGGTCTGGGGCTTTCCAGACGCCAACATGAGCGGGCCCTATCAGGGGCTGCCAAAGGCCTGGCGCCTGATCCGCGAACAGGCGGGCCTCGAAGACTTCAGGATGCACGACCTGAGGCACAGTTTTGCGAGCTTCGGCGCGGCCAATGGCCTGTCTCTTCTCGTGATCGGCGCGCTGCTGGGACACAAGAACACATCGACGACGCAGCGCTATGCTCATCTCGCCAACGAAAGCGCGCGCAAGGCGGCGAATGACGTGGCAAATATGGTCGCCAATGCAATGGGGACAGGCGGAGACGATAGGTAGTTGTGGTGGGTGACGTTCAATGAGTCCGGGCCTGCAATGTCGAACTCCGGATCTCGAAGCTGCGCATCGGCAGCTTATTTCAGTCCCTTCTGGAAACCCCGCCGCGCCGCCGAGGAGACCCTGACAGCGGTCATTCGGGAAGCCTATGTGCAAGGCGTATCGACCCGCGAAATGGGCAACCTCGTCCAAGCCTTGGGCGGCACAAGCAGCCTGTCGCTAGTTCGGAGACTCGCGCGTGATATGGATCTGGACGGTCGCTGTCGACTGCCCGCCGCGCCCATCTGAGATTGTGTAAGTGAAGCTCGCGAGAACGTTGTTGGTGGCTGAGGTATAGACGATCGTATTGCCCTGGATGGCGACGCTGCCCTTTGTCGGTTGGGTCACAGAAGTCACCGTGAGCGAATCGCCGTTCGGGTCAGAATCATTCGCCGCCCATGGTACGTCGATGTAGATAATCTGGTTGGTATAGCCGAAGCCTTCGACGGCATCATTTACGGCGACCGGCGGCTGGTTGGGCGCCGGCGCGACCGTAACCGTGACGGTGGATGAGGCAGTCGCATTCTGCGGATCCCGGATCGTGTAATTGAAAGTCGCCGTGCCCGAGAAATTGCTCGCGGGCGTGTAGGTGATGCTCGTGCCGGAAATGACGGTTGCCGTCCCGCTGGACGGCGTCGTTGCGGACACAATGGTCAGGGCGCCGCTTTCCGGATCGCTGTCATTGGTGCGCGGATTGAAATTGACAGCCGTGTTGTAAGCCGTGCTGACGCTGTCCGGCTGGGCGACGGGTGCCTGGTTGTTGACCGTCACCGTGACGGTCGCCGTGGCGGTCGCGTTCTGGGGATCGCGGATCGTATAGTTGAAGGTCGCCGTGCCGATGAAGTTCGCAGCTGGCGTATAGGTCACGCCTGTACCGCCGCCGGTGACGACAGCTGTTCCACTCGACGGCGTGGTGACCGAGACGATGGTCAGGGCGCCGCTTTCGGGGTCACTGTCATTGGTACGCGGATCGAGGGATTTCGCGGTGTTGGAGTTTGTGGATGTCGCGTCGTTCAACGCAATGGGGGGTTGATTCGATGGAGGGGCGGTGACGATCTGCACCAGATTGTCCGAGGCATCGTATGTGAAGGTCGTCACAGTGCCATCAGGATAGCTCCGTGCTGTCACTCGGCCTTGTGCGTCGTACGCATAGCCAACTGATTGAGCGAGAGCCGGAGCAGAAACCGTAATCCCCGGAAGGATCGACAGGGCCGCAATTGCCAAACTGCTGCGGAGGAAGCTGAGCCGCATGTCGATCTCCGTGATGTCAGCCGAACAGGTACCACGGCGAAGAAACCTGTTCAACGCAAAGAAGTCGAAATCAGTGGATTTCCAGGAGGAAGACAATGCTACAGGGAACAGCAAGAAGTGCCTGATCGATAAATATCAACGCCTGTCGGCAAAGCGAAGTATTTATAAAAAACAATATAAACAGGGGTAAAAAGGGTTCGCTTGTGAAGAGCTGCCGACAGTTCTGCAATCAGACGTCTTACCAGTCACAAATGAGTGCGGTCTGAGACATCAACTGAGAGTAGCCGGAACAATTTGCGCGGCCTGTAGGCGCCGCTGATGCCTGGCGTATGGCGTCCGATGGAGCCCGCAGCAGGTTGTCAATGTTTCTCAAGGGCGGGTGGACCGTGTTCTGTCAAGTAAAGTCGAGCCAAGGTATTCCGTGCAGTCTGAACGATCAGTAGACGGAGCAATAGCGCGGATGTGTGGCGATCAGCATCGCTAGTGCGGTACCCGGCAGCGCCGAGCGAGCTTTGGAATTGCACATTGTTTGAGAAGTTCCGATCAGATTTCACTTGTCCGGAGACCGCTTCTGAAGTTCAATCAATGCGAGTATGAAATCCTTGGGGCAGATCGGCGGCGGCGTGAAGCAACGCCGGTCGATGTTCAGGACAGTGAGGCTGGAATGGCAATTTCAAGGTTGGTTCGGCGTGTCCTGGCCCTTGTATTTGCGGGGACGTTGTGGGCGTCCGGGAATGCAGTCGCGCAGTCCGCCCAAACCTTAAGAGACATGGAGGTCAACTGGAACGTCCGGCAAGCCACTGACAGCCGCCTGACCATGCTGGACAACGCCCTGATGGGCGACAGCGTTGACCCCGACACGGGTGGCTTGAACTTTTCGCATGTGGATGTTTCGATTCCCGGCAATTTCGGGCTCGAAGTGGCGGTTCGCCGCAACCTGTCTCAGGGCTGGAAGTATCACAGCTCAGTCAGCGCCGAGTTTGGTGATTGGTGGCTGGACGTACCGCGCGTGACTCAGCTTGTTCCGGAACAAGGCGTCACAGCTTTTGCCTGCACCGATCAACAGCAACCTGAGTCAATCGCAATCACAGTCGGAGGGACAAGCGGCGGTGAGCCGATCGAAGTCGAAGTATCGTATAAAGATTATTCTGACGGTTTACACCTCCATGTGCCGGGGGCAGGGTCGAAGATGATTATGCGCGAATTGACGGGCGCCCAATGGGCCGCGGATACCGCCATGGCGACTACGGACAACTGGATATTCAAGTGCCGGGCGCCTTCGGCCAACACAATTGGGTATGAAGGGCTGACAGCCTACTCACCCTCTGGCGATGAATACATCTTTGACCGGGTACAGTTCGTTAAGGCTCCCGACGGTATCGCGCGCAATCAAGGCGCATTCGGCCGGACTTACTTCACACTTCTGGCGACGAAAGTCACAGATGTGAATGGCAATACCGTTGACTACAGCTATGATTCTCTGAACCGGCTAACGAGCATCTCGGCGAGCGACGGGCGGCTTATTACGCTTAGCTATACCGGCTCGTCCAAGCTGATTTCCAGCGTTACCGCGAACGGGCGAACCTGGACCTACACCTATGCGCCTCAGCCTTCGATTCCAAGGCTCACGCAGGTGACACTGCCCGACTCCAAGACCTGGAGCTTCAGCCTTCAGGGTATGCGCGCCGAAGTGACCCCCGGTTCTTGTACGTCGGCCGACGCAACGCTGACGATGACGCACCCCTATGGGATGACGGGCACTTTTGTGCTGTCGGAAACGAAACACTGGAAGAAGATCACCGTCCTAAGAAACTTGGCCGGTATCTGTTACGGGACCGACCTTGAGCAAGGTACCCTGGACTGGCCCTACTTCGAGACCATGTCGGTCAAGTCGAAGACGCTGAGCGGGACTGGGTATCCCTCTGCGACGTGGAGCTGGGCGTATGAGGGCTGGAGCGGTCAAGGGAATGGGGCTACTGGCGGAGACCAGAAATGGACCGAAATGACGGATCCGCTCGGCCGAAAGACCAAGTGGTACCACAACCGAAACTCGGGCGCGTCAGAAGGCGTTCTGGAAAAGGTTGAGCTCAAATCCGGGGCAGCGATCCTCAGCACGCGCACTGAAACTCTGGTCAGCGACGGCCCCATCGGCGTGCACTATATGAACAGTGTTATGGGCTCGGCGTCCCGGGCGCCCCGGCATCCGGCGACCACGACAATCGTGCAGGATGGCGACACTTACACAACCACGCGTTCCTACGACAACAATCAGGCGTCGGCGACGTACAGCTTCGGGTATCCAACGAGCGTCAGCGTCTCGACCAGCACGAGCACGGCGCCGCGCACGACGGTGACGACTTATGAGCACAACAAGACGAAATGGGTGCTTGGCCTGCCGCTGACGACGACGATCAATGGCAGGGCAACAGATGCGTTCGGCTACGATACGCTCGGCCGCCGGATCTGGGCGGACCAGTACGGCACGCGGATCGCGGATTACAGCTATCATACCGCGACCGGCTACAAGGGTGCGCTGCATTGGGTCGAGGATGCGCTGGACCGGCGGGTCTATGCCCTCAACTGGAAGCGCGGGACGCCGCAGCAGGTGACGCGGGCGGATGGCACCTCGGTCTACCAGACGGTCGATGACAATGGCTGGATCCAGTCGATCACGGGCGGGCGCGGGTTCACGACGACCTACACGCAGGACACTATGGGCCGCCTGACCGGCATCACGCCGTCGCGGACGCAGCAGAACTGGAACGCCGCCACGATCGGCTACACCTGGGGCGCCAACCCGGTGCAGACTATCACCAGCGGCAATGCCGAGACGCGGGTGACCTATGACGCGATGCTGCGCCCCATCGAAGTGCGCACGCGCGACACCGGCACAAGCTGGCTCTCGCATAACAAGACCACGTTCAATGCGCTGAACGAAGTCACGTTCCGCTCGTTCCCGAGCGCGACGGCGAACCCGACTACGGGCGTGAACATCTCCTACGACATGCTCGGCCGGGTGACGTCCGAAGCCGAAAACGTCTCGCCGAATGCCTCGACCACATATGCCTGGCTGAGCCAGCACCGGAAGACGGTGACTGACCCCACGGGGGCTGTCACCACGCTACACTTCACCGGCTATGACGGACCGGGCAGCGAGGAGATCAAGAAGATCGTCCAGCCGCAGGGCATCACGACCGAGATGACCCTGAACATCTGGGGCGAGGTGGAACAGGCGCGCCAGACAGGCACCGGCACCTGGCCGGTCGATCAGAGTCACTATTACTATTACGACACGCGCCGCCGCCTCTGCCGGTCGCGCACGCCGGAGGGCGGGGATACGCTCTATGGATATGATATTGCAAGCCAGCTGACGAAGCAGCAAAAGGGCGCGAGCTCGGGCACGGCCTGCACGGCGCCGTCCGGCAGCCAGCTGGTAACGATGGGCTATGACCTGCGCGGCCGCCTGACGCTCACGAACTATACCGACGCCGCGACGCCGGACATCAGCTACACCTACGACCATGACGACAATCCGCTGACGGTCAATCGGGGCGGGGTGAACTGGACC
This sequence comes from Hyphomonas sp., assembly GCA_041739025.1. Classification (GTDB taxonomy): domain Bacteria; phylum Pseudomonadota; class Alphaproteobacteria; order Caulobacterales; family Hyphomonadaceae; genus Hyphomonas. Next base: position 3,186 of record JBGSOU010000210.1, on the reverse strand, counting down.
TATGCGTTCAACGAGCTCAGCCTGCCGACGTCGGCGACGCTGGCGCTGGACTCCCGCACCTATGCGCAGTCCTATGATTACAACCTCGCGGCCGCGCTGACGAACTATACCCTTCCCTCCGGCAAGGCGGTGGTGCAGGGCGTGGACGGTCTCGGCCGGGTGACGAGTGTCACGGTCGATGGCACGGGCATCGCGAGCGGGCTGACCTATCACCCCAATGGCGCGGTGGCGGGGGCGACCTATGGCAATGGCCAGGTGTTCAGCCAGACGCTGACGCCGCGCCAGCAGACCGACCGTCTGCGCAGCGTGAAGGGGGCAGAGCTCCCCGTCGATCTCACCTATACCTACACGGCGCGCTCGCAGATCGCCTCGGTCAATGACCAGACGGCGGCGAACATCGACCAGGCGTTCACCTATGACGGGATCGGCCGTCTGACGGCGAGCACGGGGCCATGGGGCGCGGGCACGTTCCAGTATGACGGGCTGGGCAATATCCGCCAGCGCCAGGTCGGCGCGCGCACGGTGGGGATGAGCTATGATACGGCGAACCGGCTGTCGGCGCATATGGACACCGCGCTGGTTGCGCCGGCGCCGGTGAGTATGACCGCCCTCTATGATGGCCACTCCCGGCGGGTGAAGCAGGTGGCGGGCGGGGTGACGCGTTACTCCGTGTACGATGCGGGCGGCGGACTAATCGAGATCGACGAAGTGGGGGGCGCGAAGATGGACTATATCCGCGCCTCGGGCATGACGCTGGCGCGCATCGCCGGCAGCACGGTGACCTGGCTGCACCATGATCATCTCGGCTCAGCGGTGGCGGGCACGAACGCATCAGGCGCGGTCGTCTGGCGCGAGAGCGAGCAGCCGTTCGGCGAGGACTGGACCACCGCCGCCGCCAACGATAACCAAGCCGGCTATACCGGGCATGTGGAGGATGCCGCCACCGGGCTCGTCTACATGCAGGCGCGGTACTACGACCCGGTGATCGGAAGGTTCCTGGCGATCGATCCGGTTGGGTTCTCGCCAGAACGGCCGGATATGTTCAATCGGTATGCTTATGCGGCCAATGATCCGGTGAATTTGCTGGATCCGGATGGTCGAATGGTTTGGGTTATACCGCTCGTCTGCGCCGCGGGTGCATGTGAAGGCGCTGTTGCCACTGCAACAGTTGTGGTTGGGATAGCTGTTATCACTCAACCAAAGCCAGAGGCAGTAGCAAATGAAATAGTCATCACTCCTGGTGGGCGCCAGATTGAACACGGAAAAGAAACTGAAAAGTACATCAAGAAGAAAGGCTGGACGGAGCAGCAGATCGACGATCTTCTCGATGATCCAGCCGACTCCTATGAGAATAAAAAGAAAAATCATCGATCTAACGAAAAGCAGACAACATTCGTAGGGGAAGACGGAGAATGGATCGTGGTGGATTCATCGGGAAGGATTACGCAGCTAAGCGAAAGAGGAAACGAAAAACAACCGAAGCCGGAACCGGATGACCCACCTGAACCAGAGGAGCCGAATGACCCAGAAGATAAACGGCCAAAGTAAGGAGATTGAATTGAGTCGCGAACTGTCACAGCTGCTTGAAACTGCCTGCGATGGCTACGCCGATCTAGTGACCGAACAGACCCTACTCGATCTGTTTGAATATGCTGCATCGAACGATCTACTAGTGGACAGAGTAGAGCCGTTTTTGCTTCAAGGCGATCTACAATTCCCTCAGGTGCATCTGACATTGTCTCCTGCAGAACTCCACGGAGATTACGCTGCGCTCGGCTGGAGCGACCGCATTCGAGCCGTCAAGCAGGATATTCTGAACATGCTGGAGGAAACGCATCGGACGGGCGGAGAGTTCAGGTTTAATGTTGGAGTATCCGGAAAAGAAGAATGGCTTCCGAGAGAGTGAAGCAGGTTGTCGGTGGGTAACACGGTGCTCTGTGTACGGCGCAAGCGGCGGACTGATCGAGATCGACGAGGTGGGCGGCGCGAAGACGGACTATATCCGCGCCTCGGGGATGACGCTGGCGCGGATCGCAGGCAGCACCGTCACCTGGCTGCACCATGAACACCTCGGCTCAGCGGTGGCGGGCACCAACAGCGCCGGCGCGGTCGTCTGGTGCGAGAGCGAGCAGCCGTTCGGCGAAGACTGGACGACCGCTGCCGCCAACGACAACCAGGCGGGATATACTGGCCACGTAGAGGATGCCGCGACGGGGCTCACCTACATGCAGGCGCGGTACTATGATCCGGTGATCGGAAGGTTCCTCAGTATTGATCCGGTGGGGTTCTCGCCGGTGCGGCCGGATATGTTCAACCGGTGGACGGGCGGGGGTGTCAATTTCACCCACACCTATCATCCGGATCACCGGGTTGCGACTGACCTGAGACCCTAGCGTCCCTCATTCATTTTGAGAGTCTGGTCCTTTCATAGTCCATGGTTTGAGGTGTGGCGAGCTCGTCGCGCCCGCCTCTTTGCACGAGCGACCGGCGCGCAGTTGGTGGGGGCAAGCCCACCTGGGAATGAGTGAGGCCGGTGGTGGTTGCAGTCTTTTCGCCAGCGCCCCAAAAGCTTGCGGGTATGCACCAGACTTTCGAACACTTCGTCGTTGAAGGATCCATCTGGGACCTTCCCGTCTAAGGTTTCGACGAAGCCGTTCTGCTGCGGCTTGCCAAGCGCGATGACGTGCCGGGCGATGCGGGTTCCGAGGATGGCGCGACTGGTCAGTTTGAACCGCGCCGGGTTTGCCCACATTTTTGACTGGATACAATTATACCCCCTCGTCCTCCGTGGGGGGGTATAGTGATGTCCGGGGAAAAAATCTGGTCGACCTCATTGCTCGAAGTCATAGCCGTTCGTTCGAAACAAGTCTCGACGGAGCTGGCTGTTCACACCGACATAAAATCTCTTCAACCGCTTGCTGCTCAGGAGGATCAATCACTCCAAGCTTGTGAAATATTTTTGAGTTGGGAGGGAAAAATCTGGTGACCTACAATACTGGCTTGGAGGTCGTAGCGAATTGGGCCGCAGTGCTGACGCTTGTCGGGGGTGCTGTGACCCCCGATAATTCCTCCATTTGATGCTAGGATCCGGCCTTCAGGAGAAGGGCCTGGATTATGAAGCGATCACGCTATTCGGAAGAGAAGATCATCGAGATCCTGCGGGAGAACGAGGCGGGGATGACCGTC
>JBGSOU010000209.1:0-3956 GCA_041739025.1 Hyphomonas sp. | reverse complement strand
CGGCGCCGAGCGCACCGGCCTACTTCCCCAGCTCAGCCTCGACTTTCCGGATCTCGCCGTGCTGGTCGTGACGCCGGTGATCGCGGGCCTTGCTGCCCGGATAGCGGCCGGCATTACCGTCATGCGCTCGCTGAAGACCGTCATGTAGTGACGCCGTCATGTAGTGACGCCGTCATGACAAGCGGCTAGAGCCGGAGTCGTCATGCAATTGCTTCGATCCTACCTTTTCCTGCTCTGGCTCTATGGCTGGATGGCGATTTGCGGCGTGCTCTACGTTCCGACAATGCTGATGCCGCGCGTCGTGACCCAACGCGCCATCGGCCTGTATGGCGAGATTGTCCGCTTCGGCCTGAAACTGATCTGCGGCGTCGATACCGAGATCCGCGGCCGCGAGCACATGGTGCCGGGGCCCGCCATCTATGCCGGCAAGCATCAGTGCATGATGGACGTCTTCATCCCGTTCATGACCGTGCGAGACCCCTGCCACATCCTGAAGAAGGAACTGGTCTGGACCCCCTTTCTCGGCTGGTACGTGCTGAGCACGCAGATGATCCCGATTGACCGGGCCGGCACGACGCGGACGCTGAAGGCGATGATCGACAAGGCGAAGCAGCGCGCCGCCGATGGCCGCACGATCATCATCTATCCGGAAGGCACGCGGCGCGATCCGAATGCGCCGCCGGACTACCAGCCCGCCGGCATCTCCGCGCTCAACAAGGCGCTGAATGTCCCGATCGTTCCGGTCGCCACCAATGCCGGGCTTTGCTGGCCGGCCAAAGGCGCACGGTTCAAGCCGGGCAAGATTGTCTACGAAATCCTGCCCCCCATCCCAGGCGGTCTCGACCGCAAGACGCTGATGGCCCGCCTCGAATCCGAGCTGGAAGGCGCCTCGAACCGCCTGATCGAAGAAGGCCGCGCCGTGCAGGCCGCGCGCGGCGTGAAGTGAGCCCCGCGCCGTCCCGGCAAAAGCTCAAGACCGCCTGCGACGAGGTTGCAGCCACCGACCCAGCCCTTGCCCGCGCTTACGAGGTGACCGGCGTGCCCGTCTGGCGGGCCCATTCGCCGAGCTATGCCCTGCTCGGCAGCCTGATCTCGCACCAGCAGATATCGCTGTCGGCCGCCGCAGCAATCTGGGGCCGCGTGGAGGACTTTCTCGCCGACGTCACCGCCGCAAACATGCTGGACGCCGACCCCGAAGCCATCCGCGCCTGCGGCATGTCCCGGCCCAAGGTCGCCCACCTCCTGTCGATCGCCGAGGCGATGGTCTCCGGTCAGCTGAACCTCGAGCGCGTCTGCGCCGCGCCGCTGGACGAAGCCCGCCGGGAGCTGCTGTCGGTCCGGGGCATAGGGCCGTGGACGGCCGAACTTTTCCTGCTCTATGCCGTTGGCGCCATGGACGCCTTTCCCACCGCCGATATCGGCCTGATGGAGGCCCACAAGCGGCTCGGGGCCTACGACACCCGAATGGAGACCCGGGCGTTCACGTCCCATGCCGAACGCTGGCGGCCCTACCGGGGCGTGGCCGCCCACCTGCTCTGGGGCTGGCTGCACATCGACCGGGCACGCGGCGCAGCGCCCGGAGCGGGATGACTGGCGCCCCTTGCGTTCAGGTCAGGCTGTCATAATCTCATCAACTGAATCGCCTAGAACGCGCGATAGACAGTAGAGGAGCGTCCGTCTTCTGTAGGATTGTCGACGATACCCAGGGTTTCAGCAATGTGGGAGGCCCGCATGGCTGAAGTCGTTGCGACCCCGCCGAACGGCCGTCCGGCTCTCGTCCTGAACGCCGATTTCAGGCCGCTGTCCTATTACCCCCTCTCGCTCTGGCCCTGGCAGGAAGTGGTGAAAGCCGTTTTCCTGGACCGTGTGGACATTGTCGCCGAGTACGATCACGTCGTGCGCAGTCCCAGCTTCGAGATGCGCCTGCCTTCGGTCATCGCGCTGCGCGATTTCGTGCGCCAGGACCGCCCGCCGGCCTTCACACGCTTCAACGTGTTCCTGCGCGACGGTTTCCAGTGCGCCTATTGCGGCGCCCATGACAACCTGACCTTCGACCACGTCATCCCCCGCTCGCGCGGGGGGCGGACCACGTGGGAAAACATCGTCGCGGCCTGCAGCCCCTGCAATCTCGCCAAGGGCAGCCGCCTGCTGCGGGAAAGCCACATGGACCTGCAGAGACGCCCGTTCCGGCCCAGCAATTACCAGCTGCAGGACATCGGCCGGAAATTCCCGCCCAACCACCTGCACGAAACCTGGATGGACTATCTTTACTGGGACGTGGAGCTGGAGGGGTAGCGATCAGCGGCGCTTTCGCAGGATGCGATGGTTCATTCCGCCTACGGACACTTGCCCCAGTCAAACCGCCAGGCGCGGAAGTGGACCGGATCCCCGTTCGAATAGTTGATGGCATAGTGCGACGCGCCTTCGGTCAGGCAGGCGCCCATCCGTCCGGCCTCGGCGCGCAGGCGCCCGGCCGTTTCGGTGATCGGCTCGTTTGCCTTCCGGTCTTCGAAGTTGAGGAGATAGACCACCGGATAGGCGGCTGCGTCCGTGGGCAGGTCCAGCGGTGTTTGCGGCGGGTGGAGGTTCTGCGTGCCCAGCGTCAGGATGTAGGACGGCTCCGCATAGCCGAGCGCCAGGACACGCGCCGGCGCCGGAACATTGCAGAGCGCCCCCTCGCCCGGCACACCGCACACGTCTTCGAGCGCGAGGCGTGCGGTTTCGGTTGGCTGCACCCAGAGCTGGGAGGGCAGCATGTAGATCCGGATATGCCAGCCGAGCGCGATGCTCGACAGGATGGCCAGCGCGATGGCCACCGACACATGCCGCCGCGCCGCCTCGATCAGCGCAAGGCCCGCCAGCGCAAAACCGCCCCACCAGAGCCAGACCGGATAGTCCCGGTACGGCGTCCAGGCCGCCAGCACTTCGCCGGCCGAGGCGGTGCGGAACTCGCCGGCCTGATCGGCCATGTAGGCGGTCGTCACACCGGGAAAGGACACGGCCAGCAAGGCCACCGCGCCGAGCGCGAAGAGGGCATAGCCGGCCCCGTTCGACACCGGCATCTTCGCCCCGTCGATCAGGCGCACGGCGGCGTAGCCGCACAGCAGGCCGAACGCCGGATAGGCCGGCAGGATATAGTGGCTGAGCAAGGTCGGCATCAGTTCGAAGAAGGCGTAGGTCAAGAGACCCCAGGCGAGGATCAGGCGAAGGCCTTTGACCTCGTCCGCCGGTTCCGGCGACACCGGCACCGAACGCGACATCCACCAGACGGCCGCGATGAACAGGAACGGCCAGGCCGGCAATGGCTTCAGGGTTCGGAGGGTTTCAGCAACGCTGCCCGCCTCGAAGGGCGGCACAAGGGCCAGACCGTAATTGAGCATGGCCAGCACGGCAAAGATCGCGAGACCGCCGAGCGCGTAGCGGCGGACCGGAGCGGCCGTCAGTCCGGCGGTTCCGGCCACCCGTTTCACGGAGGCGGCAAGCCCCGCCACGAAGAACAGCGTCGCCGGGAAAAACCAGGCCGGAATGTGGGAGAGGTGATACAGGAACCAGCCGCCATGGCCTTCCGAGGCGCCGGTGAACTTGTCCTTCAGGTCCTTTCCGACCGCGCCTTCGATATACTGGCCATTGGTCGCGGCCTGGATCCAAAGGAACCAGGGCAGCACCATCGCCACGAACAGCACCGGCCCCTGCCAGGCCATCAGCGGGCGCCACCAGTCGCGGCCCTTGCCTTCGCCGGCCCGGCTCCACACCCAGGCGCCGAGCCCGGCATAGGCCACCACCATCATTGTCACCGGGCCCTTGATCAGGAACGAGGCACTGACCGTCAGCCAGACGAGAAAGGCCATGCGGCCGGGCCGGTCCATGCCGAGATACAATCGCCCGAGCGCGCCGATGCCCAGCGTCGTCAGGAAGACCAGCACGCCGTCCGTCTTCGAGATATGCGCCTCGGAGGT
>JBGSOU010000130.1:0-1693 GCA_041739025.1 Hyphomonas sp. | reverse complement strand
GTCGGCGGCCGTCGAAGGGGGAGTTCTTTGAGCGCGAGAGCAGGTTGTCGCGGTCACAGAGCCAGGGTTTGGCGGGGTCGAAGAGGATGAGGTCCGCGGGCGCGCCCTTTGCGATGCGCCCCTGAGGCAGGCCGAGGATCGAGGCCGGGCCGATGGTGACCGGCGCGAGGGCTTCGAGCAGCGTCAGTTCGCCTTCCTGCACCAGCGTCAGCAGGCAAGGCAGCACGGTTTCGAGGCCCGCCGCGCCGAAGGTCGCTTCGCCAAAGGGCAGGCGTTTTTCCTCCGGGGGCTGAGGATCATGCGCCGAGACAACCGCATTGATCGCGCCTTCCTTGAGGCACTGGATCAGTGTCTTGCGGGCCTGCTCGGTACGGAAGGGCGGGTTCACCTTGCAATAGGTGAGATAGTCGCCGACATCCAGCTCGTTGAAGAACAGCGAGTGTGCCGCCACGGTGGTGAACACTTTTGCGCCGCGCCCGCGCGCCACGTCGACGATGTCGAGCGTGCGCTGCGAGGTCACTTGATCGAGGATCAGCGTGCAGCCCGTCTGTTCGGCCAGCACGACATCCCGCGCGGCGCCGAGCCATTCGGCTTCTATCGGAATGCCCGAGAGGCCGTTGCGCGCGGCGAAATCGCCTGCGTTCATCACGCCGCCTCCGGCCAGCGACCGGTCATCCGGGCGCGACATCACAATGGCCCCGCGGCTCGCCGCGTACGTCATCGCCCGCTTCATCACCTGGGCATTGGCTATCGGCCAGTCGCCGTTGGTGAAAAGGACTGCGCCGGCGTCGGCCATCATGCCGATCTCGGACATCGCTTCTCCCGCGAGGCCCACAGTCAGTCCGCCCGCCGGATAGACCCGCGCAAACGCCGTCTCGCGCCCGCGTTCGGCGATGAACTGCACCAACGCTACATCGTCGATCACCGGCCGCGTATCGGGCATCACCACGAGGCTGGTGATCCCGCCGCTCAGCGCTGCGCGTGAGGCGGTCGCCAGCGTTTCCTTGTGTTCTTCGCCCGGCTCGCCGGTCTTGGCGCGCAGGTCGATCAGTCCGGGCGCAAGGCAAAGCCCGCCCGCGTCCAGCGTTTCGGAGGCGTCCTTGAACGACACCCCCGTCCCTGTACGGAATTCCTTGATGACGCCTCGGTCGACCAGCACGCCGCCGGGCGCATCTGTGCCTGTGGCGGGGTCGATCAGTCGGGCATTGATGATCTCGAGGCTCATGCGCGGCCTCCTGCGAGAAGGTGCAGCACGGCCTCGCGCACCGCGACGCCCATCTCCACCTGCTGGGTGATCACCGAACGGTCGCCATCCGCGATGGAGCTTTCAATCTCGACGCCCCGGTTCATTGGCCCGGGATGCATGACGATGGCATCGCTCTTGGCCAGCGCCAGCCGGTCTGCGGTCAGGCCGAAATAGCGGAAATACTCCCGCTGGCTCGGCAGCAGGCTGCCATTCATCCGCTCCAGCTGCAGTCGCAGCATCATCACGACATCCGCGCCGGGCAGGGCACTGTCAAAATCCGTGCCCGCGCTCTCTGCCCCCCAGGTGTCCGTGCCCGGAGGGATCAGCGTGCGCGGTCCGCACAGGTGCACGCGCGCGCCCATCAGGTGCAGCGCCATCGTTGTCGAGCGCGCCACACGGCTGTGGGCGATGTCGCCGCAGATCACCACCTTGAGGCCCTCGATGCGC
>JBGSOU010000078.1:0-2706 GCA_041739025.1 Hyphomonas sp. | reverse complement strand
CATGGCGGCGAAGACGTGGCCGCCTTCGCCTCGGGCCCCGGCGCCAACCTGATCAGCGGCGTGATCGAGCAGAACGAGATCTTCCACGTCATGGGCCGCGCCCTGGGCCTCGTCCCTGCTCCGCCTGCGGAGTAAGACGCGACCTGCACCGCCAGCGCCGGCCATTTGCCGGCAATGGCGGCGAGGTCTCCGTTCAGGCGGGAATCAGGCGGCGGTCTTCAGCACGCCGCTGACGAGCACCGGGATCAGGTAGGCGATCAGCAGCCCTGTATTGGGCACCACGTTCAGCGCAAAGCCCGTGGCGGCCGATAGGGACGAGTCGATGACGTACCAGATCAGGATCGCGCCCGTCAGGCCCCGCCAGGCCGGCGCGCCCGCCGGGTGAATGGCGGGCAGCAGGAACAGCACTGTAAACCCCCAGCCGAGCGAGACCGCGCCCATCACGGCGACCGCGAAGCGCATACCTGCCGGCTCGAAGAATGACGCCTCCGCCGGAATGCCGCCGACGAGGCTGAAGATCGCCCGCGCAACGCCGTCCGTTGCGGGCAGTCCGGCTGCGGCAAGCACCGCGCCGAAGAGGATGACGCCCCAGCACCAGAGGGTAATCCAGGTTTTCCAAAGGCCAGTCATGCAGGTCTCCCTTTCTGCTTCTGCGCAGGCCTTGAACCTGACAGCATCACGTCATCCCCGCAATTGCGTCCGGGGCCATCGGATCCGCCGCCTCGTGCTTACGGCGCAGGACGGAAGGGGCCTTTTCCCCACGTCAGTCTGGCCAAATGCCCGGCCTTGCGCGACACTCTCCGAAACATGAGCCGGAGGAAACACGCCATGAAAGCTGCCGTGATGCGGGAGGCCAACAAGCCTCTGACGATCGAGGAGGTCACCATCTCCAAGCCCGGCCCGCGCGAAGTGCTCGTGCGCCTCAAGGCCATCGGCGTCTGCCATTCGGACGTGCACTTCTGGGACGGCAACTTCCCGGCCGAAATGCCGGTCATCCTCGGCCACGAGAGCGCCGGCGTGGTCGAGCAGGTCGGCTCGATGGTCACCGCCGTGAAGCCGGGCGACCATGTCATCTCGATCCTCTCGCCCTTCTGCGGCGTCTGCGAATACTGTCTCACCGGCCACATGTCGGTCTGCCACACGGTCAACGGCGCGCAGTTCAAGCGCGGGCCGGACGAAGCGCCGCGCCTGTCCATCGGCAAGGAACGGGTCGGCCAGTTCCTCAACCTCTCCTCCTTCGCCGAGCAGATCCTCGTCCACGAGAACGCTCTCTGCGCCATCGACAAGGACATGCCGATGGACCGCGCCTGCCTGATCGGCTGCGGTGTCATCACCGGCGTCGGCTCGGTCTTCCATTCCGCCAAGGTCGAGCCCGGCTCGACCGTCGCCGTCGTCGGCTGCGGCGGGGTTGGCCTTGCGGCGATCAACGGCGCCGCGATTGCCGGCGCATCCCGCATCATCGCGGTTGACCTGTCGGACGAGAAACTCCAGCTCGCCGTCCGCTTCGGCGCCACCGATGTCGTCAATCCCGGCAAGGTCGATGCCATCGCCGCCGTGAAGGAACTGACCAAGGGCGGCGTGCATTATTCCTTCGAATGCGTCGGCCTGAAGAAGACCGCCGAACAGGCCTACCATATGCTCCGCCCGCGCGGCGTCGCCACCATCATCGGCATGATCTCGCCGGGCGTGAACATCGAGATTCCGGGCATCGAACTCCTCGTCACCGAGAAACGCCTGCAAGGCGCGGTCATGGGCTCGAACCGGTTCCGGATCGACTTCCCGCGCTTCGTCGAACTCTACCGCCAGGGCAAGCTCCACCTCGACGACCTGATCTCCGACCGCATCGGACTCGACGGCATCACCGCCGCCATGCAGAACCTGAAGGACAATAAGGGCACCGTGGCGCGGCAGGTGGTGGTGCTCGATTAGGTTCGCCAGGCCACACAACGCTCATCCTGAGCGAAGTCGAAGGATGGGCCACCAGCGCATTGATCGCCCCGGCTCGTCCTTCGACTTCGCTCAGGATGAGCCGTTCGCGGCGGCGAAATCCGCGGATGACTAAGCCCGGGGATTCTTCTACCGCTTCACCCCATGCTCACCCGCCGCAAAGTCCTCGCCCTCGCCCTTCCCGTCGTTGCGGCGCAAGCTGCCACGGCGACCACGGGCCTTGTCGATACCCTCGTCATGGGCCGCTACGGTGACAAGGCAGACCTCGCCGCCGTGGCCATTGCCGCGGTTGCGTTCAGCTTCATCTACTGGGCCTTCGGCTTCCTGCGCATGTCCACCACCGGCCTCACCGCGCAGGCCGGCGGGCGCGGGGATGAGGACGAAAAACGCGCCATCCTCGTGCGTGCGCTTCTCCTCGGCGGCGCCATCGGCGCCCTCCTTATACTGACCGCTCCGCTCCTGAGGTTCACCGTGATCTCAGCCTTTGCCGGAACCGACCGTGTGGAAAGTCTTGCGGCAGGCTATTTCAACGCCCGCATCTGGGGCGCGCCCGCTTACCTGATGGGCATCGCCGTCACCGGCTGGATGCTGGGCACCGGCAAGACCGGGCAGATGCTGGCCTTCCAGATCGTGCTGAACGCGATCAATGCCGGGCTCGACATCTGGTTCGTGGCCGGACTGAACCTCGGCCCCGCCGGCATCGGCGCCGGCACGGCGATTGCCGAATGGACCGCGCTCGGCTTCGGCCTCTGGCTCGTG